>CAZMGQ010000258.1:0-4000 GCA_964565855.1 uncultured Lentisphaerales bacterium
GCGGCAGGCGGCGGCGGGCGATGCGGTGAAGTCCGCAGCGACAACGGCTGAGATTGAGTCAGTCCGGCGGGCCCTGGCAATCCTGGGCGATGCGGAGGGCGAACCGGAAAAGACGGTTTCGCAGGCCGTCGCCAAAAAAGATGCAGCGAAGGTGACCGATCAGGCGATCACGCTGCAGAGGCGCCTGACCGAGCTGGAAGAAGAACTGGTCGAACTGCGGTCGCAGCGTGAGATTCAGTTGCCGTTTGGGGAATTTGATCCGACACGTCTGGCCGAACTGGCTGCCAAGGGTATTTCGGTGGTACTGTTCCGGGTGCCGGTGAAGAAGCCTTTCCCGACCGGCGAGGGCATTGCTGAACTGGCTGAGCGGGACTCTTACCGCTACGGTGCGACATTCGGCGCAGTACCGGAGATGCCGGAGCTGGAAATTGTGCCGCCACCGGCCGAATCACTCTCCAGTCTGGATCAGCGGTTGGCGGATTTGGAAGCTGAAGAACAGCGGCTGACAGAGAAACTGTCTGACCTGGGCGGAGCCCGGACAGTGTTGGAAGAGCATCTGGCAGAGCTGGAAGAGCGGCGTACATTCGAGCAGGTGGGCGAATCGCTGGCGAGCAGCGGTCCGCTGGTGTTGCTGGACGGTTTTTGTCCTGTAGCGGCACTGCCGAAGCTCGAAGCGGCTGCCAAAGCAGAGGGCTGGGCTCTCTGGATACGTGAACCGGCGGCCGACGACAATGTGCCGGTCGAGCTGGATCTGCCACGCTGGCTGCGGCCGATTGCAGTGCTCTTCAAGGGTCTGGGTATTCTGCCCGGTTACCGCGAAGTCGATGTCAGTGCGGTGTTTCTGCTCTTCTTCTCCCTGTTTTTTGCGATTCTGGTGGGAGATGCGGGCTATGGGGCGCTGATGCTGGCGGTGGTGCTGCTGGCACGCCGGAAGAAGCCGCGTGCACCGGCCCAGCCATTCTGGCTTTTCGGCACCTTTGCCGTGGCCACGATTGTGTGGGGGTTTTTGACCGGCAGCTTTTTTGCAATTGATGCGGAGACCCTGCCGCGCTTCATGCGCGGGGTGCCCTGGCTCAAGGTCGATGACCATGTGATGTGGCTCTGCTTCCTGATCGGGGGGGCACATCTGACGATTGCGCACCTCTGGAATGCGGCACTGTTGCTGCCTTCGCGCAAAGCACTGTCGGAGGTGGGCTGGATCGGGGTGGTGTGGCTGATGTTCTACATTGCCGGCAACCTCGTCGTGGGACAGGCAATTCCCTCCTTTGTGCCCTGGATGGGCGGGCTGGGAGTGCTGCTGATTGTACTCTTCATGACCGATCCCAAAGACTTCAAGGAAGAGTGGATCAACCACGCGATGCTGGTGCTGGACCTGATCAGTTGTCTGGTGGATGTGATTTCCTATATCCGGCTTTTTGCGGTGGGTATGGCTTCGGCCCAGATCGCGATGAACTTCAACTCCATGGCCCTCGGGCTGCCGCTACCGGTCTGGATCAAGCCGCTGGGCGTGATATTGATTTTGGTGCTGGGTCATGGGCTGAATCTCGTGCTGGCGGCGCTTTCGATTCTGGTTCACGCCGTACGGCTCAACACGCTCGAATTTTCGAATCACATCGGTCTGACCTGGTCCGGTCAGCCGTATCAGCCTTTCCGTAAAACTTCTTAAAAAGCAGGTTTATCTACTCAGGAGAAACAAAACATGGATCCTTCGCTCAACACTTCACTCGGAATTCTAGGTGCCCTGATTGCGCTTTCTTTTTCCGCCGTCGGTTCGGTGCTCGGCACCGGAGTGGCTTCGAATGCCGCCATCGGCGCCTGGAAGAAGAGCTATGCTCAGGGCCGGACAGCCTCGTTCATGCTGCTGGCCTTTGTGGGTGCGCCGCTGTCGCAGACCATTTACGGCATGATTCTGATGTTTTCAATGATTGCCAAGGCGGAAGAAGGCATGCCGTGGCAGAGTCTCTGCGGGATCGGCATTATGGCCGGACTGGCAATCGGCTGGTCGGCCTGGTTTCAGGGCCGTGCCGGTGCAGCCGGATCTGATGCGTTTGGCGAGACCGAACAGGGCTTTACCAACTACCTTGCGGCGCTGGGTGTGATTGAGACAGTGGCGATTTTTGTGATGGTTTTCTCAATGATCGCACTGGGTCGCTTCACCGGCGCGTAAAAACCGGACAAAACAATGTTATACGGTGTTTGTGGCGGACTCGAAGTCGCCCCCGTTGCAAAAGCGGCGGGGTATGACTTCCTTGAAAGCGGCGTCAACGGCATCCTGAAACCCCGTGAGCCACGGGCTGAATTTGAAGCAGTCCTTGAGGAGTTGCAGCAGTGTCCGCTGCCGCTGCCGGTGCTGAATGCATTTGTGCCGGGAGACCTGCGCATAACAGGCGCCACGGTGGATGCGGGGCGGCTGGAGGCCCATGCCGCGACAGTGTTTGAACGTGCCAGGGAGGCCGGGGTGGAGCATATTGTTTTCGGCTCCGGCGCGGCGCGCAAAGCGGATGAGGGCTGGGACCATGATCGGGCGCGTGAACAGATCGTGATCTTCCTGAAACAGATCGCCCCGCTGGCAGCCGCCAACGGCGTGACAGTTGTAATCGAGCCGCTACGCAAGGAAGAATGCAACGTGATCAACAGCACCGCACAGGGAGCGGCGATTGCCCGCGCAGTCGGGGAGCCGAGCATCAGGCTGCTGGTGGATGGCTACCACTGGGCATGCGAAAACGATACGGTGGAAGCAATTGTCGCTAATGGTGACCTGCTGACACACGCGCACTTGGCGACACTGCCCAATCGCGCTGCGCCGGGGGTGGAGCCGTACGATTTTGCACCGTTTTTCGGAGCTCTGGCGGATGCGGGCTACAAGGGACGGATTTCGATTGAAGGACGTTTTGACCGGACGCCGGAAGTGCTCCGCAAGGCACTCGAAGTAATGAGGGCGGCCGCCGGATAAATAAAAAACGAGGCAGGGAAGAGCAGGCATGAACAGAAGTAGACAACCGAATGTGCTGCTGGTCTTTTGTGACCAACTGCGCCACGACACTGTCCGCCATCTGGGAAATCCTCTGATACGGACACCCAACCTCGACCGCCTGGCGCGGCAGGGGACGGCTTTCACCAGTGCCTATACAACCAACCCGGTTTCGGTGCCGGCCCGTGCCAGCCTGATCTTCGGCCAGTATTCCTGGACTACCGGCTGTTACGAAAACAACTATGCGATGCCCGAGGACGGTCGGCCGTCCTTCATGCAGTGTCTGACTGAGGCCGGGTATCGGACGCATGGCATCGGCAAGTGCCATTTCATGCCCGATCCGCAGGCTCTGCGCGGCTTCGAGACCCGCGAAACGCAGGAAGAGATGGTCGCCCGGATTGAGGATGACGACTACATGCAGTTTCTGCATGCCAATGGCGGTGCGCATATTACCGATCCGCACGGAGTGCGGGGCGAAATGTACTATGTGCCTCAGCCTGCCCAGATGCCGGCTGAGCTGCATCCGACCCAGTGGGTGGGCGACCGGTCGGTAGCCTTTATTGAAGACCCGGCACGGAGGGAACAGCCCTGGTTTCTTTTCAGCAGCATTGTGCATCCACATCCGCCCTTCGCACCGCCGGCACCCTGGCACAAACTCTACCGTGGCCCCCTGATGCCGCTGCCGAAGTTGCCGCCCGATTACGAAAGCCTGCTGACCCACGTTAATCGCTTCCAGAACCGCTACAAATATCGTGATCAGGGGCTGGACCTGAATCTTATCCGGCAGATACGCTCCTATTACTATGCCTGTGTCTCCTTTATCGACTACCAGGTCGGGCGTCTGCTGGATGCGCTTGAAGCAACGCAACAGCTCGACAATACGCTGGTGATTTTCACGGCTGATCATGGCGAACATCTGGGAGACTACGGTTGTTTCGGCAAGCGCAGTTATCACGACAGTTGCAGCCGTATTCCCCTGCTGGTGCGCTGGCCGGGTGGAGGGGCGGGCGACCTGCGTTGCGACCGGCC
>CAZMGQ010000259.1:0-3955 GCA_964565855.1 uncultured Lentisphaerales bacterium
CGCTGCAGGACGACCGGGGCCAGGCCGCCCAGGTTTTCCGCAAGGTTCTCCGGGATAACCTGCAGCGTTCGGGCTGGTTTCAGACCGTCGATGGCGCATCGGCCGGCATCCGGGTCAGCGGCAATCTCAGCAGCAGTGGCGGCATCAATGTTGCCGTGACGGTCGAGTGGCTGCCTTCGGGACACTTCACCTGGGCGCGGCGAGGCCGTGCCGACGATGCCCGTCCGCTGGCACTGGAACTGTGCGACGAGATCACCCGCCGCGTCATGAGCCGTACCGGCATGGCCAACGCCCCGATTCTGCTGGTGGGCAAACGCGGCGGCAGTACCGACATCTATACCTGTGATTCAGATGGCGGCCGCCTGCGTCGGGTCACCACCGACGGCAAGATCTGTCTCTCTCCCACCTGGCTGCCGGATCGTTCGGGCTTTCTCTATACGGCTTACCTCAAGAATTATGCCGCCATCCACAAGGTCGCCTTTGGCCCGCCGCCCCGCCGCGAGCTGCTGGCCGGCTTTCCGGGGCTCAACAATGGCGGTGTCGTTTCGCCCGATGGCAAATTGGCGGCCATGGTGCTCTCGTTGAGCGGCAACGTCGAACTCTACGTCATGAACCTCGCCACCAAACGCCTGACACGCCTGACCACCACGCCCCACGCCAGCGAATCCAGCCCCAACTGGTCGCCCGACGGCTCGCAGCTCGCCTATGTCAGCGATGCCGGCCGTTCGCCACAGCTCTACACCATGCGTAGTACCGACAAACAGGGCAAGCGTCTGGTCTTCGGTCTCAGTGAAAGTGTCGCCCCCGATTGGGGCACCGACGGCATCATCACCTTCTGCGGCCGGCAGGGGGGTCGCTATGGCATCTACACCATCGATCCCCGGGTCGGCGGCGCTCCGAAGCTCGTCAGTCCGTCCGACGTACACGACTACGAAGACCCCTCCTGGGCACCCGATGCCCGCCACATTGTCTGTACCCGTACCGTCGGCCGCCGTCGCACTTTGGTGATTCTTGACACGCTGGGCGACGCTCCGGTAGAGTTAATCCCGATCGAGGGGGATTGGTACCTGGCAGACTGGTCGAAGTAACCTCGCAACCCGCCAAAATCATCGGCAACAGGACGGAACAAAGGATTATACAAATGCAGATCAAAACAATTTATCAGCGAACTGTCGCGGTTTTGGGCCTCGCGGCAATGTTTATCGCCGCCGGCTGTGCCACCAAGTCTCCACCTACCGAAGGTGGTTATCCCCTCGACTTTGATGATATCGGGCAGGGTAGTGAATTGCTGACAGGCGACGACTTGAATTTCGACGAAATGCTGGCCATGGGCGGCACCCGTTTCGACAGTGGCGCCCTGCCGCGCGTCGCCGGTGCCAACTTCAGCCCGGTTTATTTCGGCTACGACAACTATCAGATTCCCGCCGAAGAATATGCCAAGATCGATGCCGTGATCAACTTCATGCAGTCGAATGAGCGGGTCGTGCTGGTCGTCGAAGGCCATTGCGACGAGCGTGGCACCAACGAGTACAATCTCTCACTCGGCGAATACCGTGCCCAGTCTGTCCGTGCCTATCTGGCTAATGCCGGCATCGCCGCCGACCGGGTCCAAACCACCAGCTATGGCGAAGAACGTCCTGCCGTCAGCGGCAGCGGCGAAAATGTCTGGCGTCTCAACCGCCGTGGCGAATTCGCCCTCTACCAGCGCTAAGTTGTTTGATGCCCATACGCATCTGCACTATCGGAGTCTGACTCCCCACCTGCCCCGGCTGCTGCACGAGGCGGCTGCGGCGGGTGTCCATGCCTGGGTGGTTTGCGGCACAGCCCCGCAGGACTGGGAAGAGGTCGCAAACCTACCCCGGCAGCCCGACCTCACCGATTTTGATCTCCGTCCGGCTTTCGGGGTGCATCCCTGGTATGTGGACAATCTGCCCTCCGATTGGCTCGATCATCTTTCCGTCCTTTTGCAGGAAAATCCCGCCGCCACAGTGGGCGAAGTCGGGCTCGACCGGCTGCGGCAGAGTCCGGACTCTGCCACACAAGTCCGCATCCTGCGCGAACAACTGCGCCTCGCCGCCCGGTTCCATCGGACTGTTTCGCTGCATGCTGTCCGGGCTGTACCGCAGGTCCTGGCAGAAATCCGTCCCTTTGCCGCCGATCTGCCGGGATTTCTGGTCCACAGCTTTGCCGGCAGTGTCGAAACCTTGCGCGAGCTGATCGATCTCGGCGGCAGCGTCTCCTTTGGTGGTGCCCTGCTCAATCCGGCGGCTCGCCGTGTACAGGCCGCCGCCGAATCCGTAACATCTGATCGGGTTTTGATCGAGACGGATGCTCCCGACATGCTGGCACGTGGTGGCTTACCGGCTGTACCCGAAACGCGCCTTAATCATCCGGCCAATCTGGTGTTGGTGATGGAGCAGTTGGCCGCGCGGCAGGGGTGGGACACTGCCACCGCCATTGCCCGCACCACCGCCAATGCCGAACGCCTCTTCCCCGCCCTGAGTTAATCCGGGCGCTGCAGGTTGGCAGGCCCTTGTTGCCCGCCTGGGAGCCCCGAGCGCTGGCTCGGGACGCAGGACGCGGCTGAAACAGCATTTTCTGGAGGGCGGCAGGCCCTTGCCGCCGCACGTGCTGCCAGCGTTATGCCTGCGTTAGCTGGTGTTGCTCATCGGGGGATGGCGGAGCGGGCCGGAAAGGACGTGGCGTGATATCGGCCCGTCCGCTGCGTTCTCGTGCCCCTCGCAAACACGAGTTTGGCTCGGGGCACGACGCCTTGCGGCCGAACCAATCTGACGCCACGTTTTCCGACTTAACCGCTCCGCCACCCCGGGGGGCCACTATGGAAGGATGTCTGACAAAGCGCGGGATAGGCTGGAAGTAGGGTATTTCTGGAGGGCGAACCTGTGGTGAGCCGCACATACGGTTTACGTGCTGCCTGACTGGGAACGCAGGGCTCCGTACCTGCTCAAAAAATGAAACAACCACCAAGATGCCAAGGGCGCCAAGGTGGGGGCGGTTTCGGCGAAACACTCCCCACCTCTGCGGCCTCTCCGCTGCTATCACTTCTCTCTTGCGGGTTTTGGCGCTCAATTGGTATCGTACAGGCCATGAACAAATCGCCTTACAGGGTTGTCGCTGGTCTGTTGCTGGTTATGCTGGTTTCTTCGGCTTGCTCCGTTTTCAGCGGTGGAGGCAAAGGACGCGACAGCGTCTCCGATGACATGATGCTGACCCCCTTCAGCACCCGGCATCGCTATGTGACCACCGCCGATCAGTTGCCGTTGCAGATGCGTGTGGCCTGGGTTGATATGGCCTGGGGACGGCATCCCAGACACTCCATGACAGTGGGGCTGCTACGTCCGGATGACGGACTTTTCCGGCGCGAGACCAAGCCGGTTCAGATGCGTTCGATCCAGCATCTGGTGGATGCGATGGATGAGTATATCGACCACATGCCGATCGGGATTCTGGTGACGCTCGACGGCAAGCTCCCGAGCGAACAGGTTCAGCCGGAGGCTTTCGGGTCATTTGTCAGCGAACTCCAGCAGGCGCTCGAAAAAGAAGGCATCGTCTTTTTCTACATCCTGCCAAACGAGCTGCACATCATAGATTGAGCGGGCGCCAAGGTGGGGAGGGGCAAGTGTCAGCTTGCCTAAGGACGAGGTGACACTCGTCCCTCCCAAGCGGCGTATTCTCAAGCGGTTTCCGGGCTACCTCTGGACAGACAAGAATGTCTGTCGTACATAGGCGACGCCATCTCCGGGAGGGGCAAGTGTCACCTTGCCCGTCTGGGAGCCCCGAGCGCTGGCTCGGGACGTAGGAAGCGGCTGAAACACGCCTTTCTGGAGTGCGGCAGGCCCTTGCCGCCGACGTGCTGCGAGCGTTATGCCTGCGTTAGCTGGTGTTGCTCATCGGGGGATGGCGGAGCGGGTCGGAAAGGACGTGGCGTGATATC
>CAZMGQ010000260.1:0-3949 GCA_964565855.1 uncultured Lentisphaerales bacterium
TGAGTCGATGGATAAGGAACAAATGGCACAGCCGCCTCAACCATGGGAATTTCGCAACGTACCGGCGGCGCTTTCAGATAGGGTGCCAACAGCGAGGCCATGACTTTTTGTACAGACTTGTTGTAGTCGGGGAAGATGTATCCGCTCAAATCCTCGCCCCCACGACCATAGGGAATTTTGGGGAAGGCATCTGCAAGCCAGCCAATGCCCGGCAGGGTGCCGATCAAGAGTGCATGTCCACGTTCGTAGTTGTTAGCCACCACGGCCGACGAGCCGTCACGAAAACGACCGAGTACCTGGGCGCCGTCTTCCTCGACCGACTGAAGGTAACCGTAAGCCGATAACGTGGCGCCATTTGTCAACCGGATGACGTCCAGGGGCTCGGCATGCACCAGCTCCGATTTAGCCCGCAGCGAGCGCGCCTCCTTGCGCAGGGTGGCCTTGGAGATGCCGAACACCTCCTGGAGCGTATCCAGCGGACGTCCGAGATGATCTTTCATCCCGGCGCCGGCCACCGACACGAGTGTGCCACCTGCCGCCACCCACGCCTTCAGGACTTGTGCAGCCTCGGGACGCAGATGGTCTGCCACTAGGAAGTATAGATCGTAATTCTCCAGCGTCTCTGGCGTTAGATCCTCTTCGCCAAGGATATCGACCGGTTGTTGCAGGTGTCGCAACAGGGTATAAAGGTAGTGCCGTTCCAGCGGATAGATGGCGTTACCCGGCGCATCAGATCCGCTCGTGCCGGTTTCGTCCAGTGAAGGAGCCGGCTGAGCGGCGTCCCAGATGTCAGTGGTCAGTGACCATCCCAAAGCCACCCGCGCAGGAACTACATCCGAAGCCAGCAACCAATCTTCCAATGGACCGAGCCGATAACTGGTACGCCGAATAGCTGCGAGAAGTTCGGGATAGCCGATAAAACTGCAGCCATCCGGATATGCCAGCAGATAGTAGCTCCACCAGTCATAGCGTCCAGCCGCCAACGCATAGGCAGCCAACTCAAAATACTCAGGGGTATAACCGCGATTTCCGTCAGCAATCAGATAGCATCCGCGTGCCGTGTCGTGATACTTACTTAGGGCTCTGACGACAGCAGCACCATAGGACTCTGTTTGAGGTCCAAGATAGCCGGGTGTTCCCCCTAGGCCCCAGCTCGTACCCATGCCAAGCTCGCTCACACCGCGTCGTGAGCACAACAGAAAAGGGTCGACGCCGCCATGCAGAGCCTGTGCACCAAAGTTAACATACAGCGACCCCGTGTTAACCGTGGTGCCTGTCCCGGTTTCCTCTTCGATGATGCGCGTTGCCTCGGCACATTTATCTGCAAACAGCTGCGCTCGGAAGTAGGCCGAGTGATAATAGAGTGTCGGATTGGACGCCGCTTCGCTCTTTGAACCGGTGCCGATACGTACCCATTCCCACAGTGCCGCGTCGCTGGTGATATTAGAGGTCACTGCTGAAACCAACTCCTCACGCCCCAAAACATCGATCGGATGAACGTTCTCCTTTTCCAAATATTTGCGGAACAGTTGATTAGGTACATCCCAATCACGTAAGGCCCGTGGTGCGCCCGACTCTTCTATCAGCTTGATGCTTTGAGGAATCGCTCCCAGCCCTTCGGCGCGCAGTTTTTCAGCACGCTTACGATAATTCTCCCGGAGTTCAGAAGCGTCGCCTTCATAGAAAGTTTTGGCGCCTTGCCCGCTCACCCAGCGGTTGGCAATTGCACTGGGATAGGCTTGATCCCGATTAAATCCGTAGTCTTCGGCATCGGGATGATAGACCTCCTTGCCCATGCGATAGTGCTGCCCCGTCAGACCGGCGGCTGCCGCCACCTTACGAAAATCGAACCCATCGATCAAGATATCGAAGGCGCTGATGAGACCCAACCGGCGCGCACGCCTGCCTGGAACCGCAGTCGCTTCCAGTTCGGCCGCTGTTTCAGCCAGATAGTCGTGCATAGAGACGGCAATGCGCCCCTTGAGCATCCGGTCTTCGTACCGGCTCTGACCTGTACCTATAATCAAGTCGCGGCCATCCATGCCTGCACGCACTTCATCCATCCAATCAGACTTGGTGATATCGAAGGATACGGCATCACGACCGTCAGGAAATGTGCTCACCAATAACTCTGCAGGCTGGTCGCTGCGCACCACTAACCGAGCTGGCATTACAGTCGGCAACTGCAACGGCAGCCAGCCGCTCTCCATTCCCGCTGCCGGACGCGCTTCTACAGCCGGAGCATTGCGTTCGATCAGACGGTTGGCGACATCACGAGGCTGTGTTATGCCGTTGGTGGTAAAATAAACGATTGAGTTCTCCCCACTGGAAAGCCAGCGGTAGATGCGCATGTGTACAAGCGCGGGAGCCTGCGCTTGCGGTGAAACTCGCAGTTTAACGTAACGTGTCGTTTCGAAACGCAACAGAATCTTAGAACGCGTAACGGGATAGTCGTCGCCAGGTTGCAGCTCCAGATCATCAGTCAAATAAAAGAGATCGATCACCCTGGCAGCAGACGGACGCCCATTACGGCCCTTACTGAGAACGATTTCAGCCGGGCCTGCTTCCAAATCTACAGTTTCGACCTGGTAGGCGTTATCGGTGTTGTGCCAGCCCCAGAGTCCCTGGACGCGCCAGCGACGTCCAAAGGGGAAGTATTTGGATTGAGCACGCCCCCCCAGCTCCTGATGCAATCGGCTTGCACCCTTCTGAAGAACGTCAACGTTAAAGAGAACGTCAAAACCGGCTGGACTCTCATAACGTGTCCAGAGATGGTAGGTCCCGGCACGTGGCACAGTAAAGGTTTTAGAGGCTCTCGCTGGGAGATCATTCGCATCTGCCCGCAGACGGTTCCCGCTCCAGATGCCGGGACTCGATGGGAAGTAGCCTTCGCGGTCGCGAATGACCTGCCATCCGCTCTCGATCTCTAAATCTTCGGCTTCGATCATAACTTCAGTCGGTTCCTGGACCTCCGCCTCTGCTATGCAAACCAGTGCCGCCGTAGCCACAACCAGTGTACATAGCATGTGAAGGGTGGTCTTAAAACCATGTGATATTCGTGTTCGTAGGTTTTGACTCTTGATGGCGTTTTTTAAAACTTCTGCTTGCAGTGACAGACCCGTCAACATAGCAGTAGTCGTTACGCATCCTTTTTTTGCAGTTTTCATTATGTCTCCTTTTTCATGCTTAGGCTTCTTTACAGACAACACATCGTCTTGAATCGTATCATTTTCTGTCTCTCAGATTTTGGAGAGATGAGCTCTGTCACGTCCGCGCGGGGAAAGATGTCTGGCCTGGTGCAGCGGAAGCAGGGCCTTTAATTTCAAACGCGCCACCTCCTGGAGGCACGGCGGCCGTTCGCAACGCCACGCCACCATTTTGCGGGAACCCGGCCGTGATGACAACCGGCCATTGCCAGCGCGTTTCGATTCGGCCGCGAATGGCGTCAGCTTCAACCGTCAGCTCTTTAATCTCTGCAGCGCCTCCGGTCAGATGCAAATCAGTGCCCAGGATCATGGGCGACTGCCCCTGCCACGCCACCATTCGTAATACCCGAACCGCGTGTGGGGGAACCTCGACCCGGATTTCATCGTCCGGGCCGAAGAGACCCAGGAACGTTTGTGTTCGGAACTCAAAAATGGCCTGTTGACCGATGTTGTTCTTGTGGCCCAACACCTCCCCCACTGTCAAGCGACGTGTCACCGGCTGGTCTTCCCAGTTGCCAATGCCCAGCGTCTGGTAAGCACCTAGTGCCTTGCAGTCCGGTTGCACCTCGGTCAGGAACAGGGTCGGACAGACGGGTGCATCGTAGTCGAGTATCCGCGCAGGGCGCGTGATAGCCGGGCTGATATGGCGTAACAGGGCCAGGCGTTCATGCTGTAACTCGGGCATGCGTTCGGAGATCGTGATCAGGCCACCGCATAAATATTGGTGTGCGCAAATGGTGAAC
>CAZMGQ010000261.1:0-3947 GCA_964565855.1 uncultured Lentisphaerales bacterium
CACGGGTTGATTCTACTCCTTCATGTTCGCACTACCACAGGCATTCCTGCCTGTGTCTTCCATCTCCCGAAACAGGCCGGAATGCCTGTTATACCTGCAATTCTAATTTTGGCCGGGTTGTCGGGGGCGGCATCGCTATCGTAATCGAAAACTACACAGAAACAGGCAATTCGATACCGAAAACGATCCCGATTCCGACTCCGATAGTGTGAACTGTGTCACAATTAGAATTGCTGCTGTTATACAGTCTTTATTCTCTTTCTTTTCTGGCATATTCTGTTTCGGCGGTTTCAGAGAAACACGCCCTACCTCGGGCAACTTTGATTTTTACAGTTTTCGAGCCTCCTGTTTCAGTATTGCCTTTTGAGCCACAAATACGCTAGACTCGCTTTATGGCTTACGAAAAATTGTATCCCGCCCGCAGGCTGACCCTCCTGCTGGTGGTGGCAGTGTCCGGACTCTGCCACGCCTCCGGCAGAATTCTGGTCGAAGCCGAAGCTGCTGCTGAGGTGGAAGCCCCGGCTGTCATCGTCAGAACCGCTGCCCCGCCCGAAGGTATCGAGACGGTCGAAGGCGCTTCCGGCGAGGCTTATCTGGCCATCCCGCAGGGTGTCGGCAACCCGCCCGAAGTTAATGCCGGCAAGGCGGTTTACCCGATCAAAGTCCCCGTCGATGGCACCTATACTCTCTGGTTGCGTGCCTGGTGGGACGACAGTTGCGGCAATTCAGTCTCAATTCAAGTCAACGATTCGCCACTTTTCCCGATTGAGGACACGACCTACAAAACCTGGCACTGGGTCCGTTCCCCACCGCGTCTGCCACAGCTCAAGCTGAAGGCCGGCGACGCTGTTCTGGTGATCCACAATCGGGAAGATGGCATCCGGATCGACCAGATTCTGCTGATCAACAACCGGCGTTACATCCCGGTGGATATCGAAAGCGCCGAAACCCCCTAACATCTGAAGAGCAGGGAGAACCATGGGCAAATCACTCGAAAGATTTTTACGCTTCACGGTCTTCACTCTCCTGTTGGTGGCACCGACACAGTGGAGCCTCGAAGTAGGTTCGAAACTTCATCTGACGCTGGCGGACATCCTGCTGGCACTGGGTGCGCTCTTGTTTCTCTCGGGCGGTTGGCGACGTGAAATGGGCCAGAGACTTATCCTGCCCTCGCCCTTTGCCATCTTTTTCGTTTTCTGGGGTGCCGTCTCAATCACTGTCGCCGCCGACCGTCCCGCTGCTGTCAAAGACTTCTTTCAGTGGACCCTCTACTTCGTTGTCGGCTGGATGTTGATCGGACACATAATCAGCGAAACCCGCACGCGCCGCACTGCATTGCTAGCCGCCACTGTTTCAGCCGCAATCGTACTTTTCTTGGCCCTGATCCAAGTTTTCAACTCGCAATTAGCCGACATCAATGTGGGTGGCACTTTCGGCAATCGCAACGTCCTGGCCGGATTTGCCGCACTCGCCCTGCCTTTCGCCCTGGCAATGGTGCTGGACTCGGACAGCCCGGCAATAAAAGCTGCCGCCGCAATTGCCGCACTGCTGGGGCTGACCGTCCTGCTCTCGGGTGCAGCAGCCCTCGCCATCGCAATCGCCTTCATTGCCATGGCGGCCTTTCGTGGGCGCGGAGCCCTGGCGGCTGCACTTTTGCTGATCTTCATTTTCATGACACTCTTCCACCCCCGTCTGCCACGCCGCGCCGGATTGCGTGAAAACTGGCCCGATGCCGAGGAGTGGCACGACCCCTGGTCAGACTCGATCGCACTACATGAAGAAACGCTTGAGCTTGCCCGCCGTTATCCGGAATGGGAAGTGGCCTGGCGTCTTGCGAGCGACCATCCCTGGCGGGGTGTCGGGGCCGGCAACTATCAGCAGGCTATCAGCGAAGGCAGCTACCGCAATATCGCCACCCGACCGGGGGAGCCCGAGCCCGACACGCAAAACCTCTATCTGGTGCTGGCTGTCTCGGTCGGTTTTCCGGCACTGCTGGCCTTTCTGGCCATGCTGGTCGAGGGCATGCTGTCGGCACTCAAGGCCATGTCGGGCAACACCCGACTGCGCCGGGTCGAAAGCAGCCTCGCTCTCGGAACTTTCGGCTCACTGCTGGCCTTTGCCATCACAGCCATCTGGCACCCGCTACTGGTGCGTGGCATCGGCATTCCACTGGTTGCTGTGCTGGCCTTGGCCGGACAGCTCAACCAGCTCGCACAGCGCGACTGACCTCAGTCCTGCTTGTCGTCATCCTGGTCGCTCTCTGTCTTCTTGCGACGCGTAGTCTTCCTGACGGCTGTCTTCTTTTTCGTGGCTGTCTTGACCGGCTCTTCCGTCTCAGACGAGTCTTCGACCAGCGTCTCTACAGTCGCAGCTTCTTTCTCAGTCGGCTCCATTTCCAGCGGCAGCAAATCCGATGTGACGGTCGGCGAAAAAACCAGCCGATCGCCCTCGGAATCACGCGCTCCACTGATCCGGCAGGGAGGCTCAAAGCGCTGACGCAGCAGATCCTCGGCCAGGGGATCTTCGACAAAGCGTTCGACGGTACGACGCAAGGGGCGGGCACCCATGGACTGGTCATAGCCCCGCTCGACCAGAAATTCGACCGCCGATGACGACAGGCGCAGCTCCAGCCCCCGAGCTTCCAGCCGTGAACGCACACGTGCCAGCTCAATATCCAGAATGCGAACTACATCCTCACGGTCCAGCTTGCGGAAAACAACCATGTCGTCGAAGCGGTTCAGCAGCTCGGGCTTGAAAACCTGCCGCGCCGCACCGATCATCTGCTGTTTCAGGCGCTGATAATCAGCACTGACATCGGCCGAACCAAAACCCAACCCCTGACCGCTGCGGGCAGTGTCGAACCCCAGATTGGAGGTCAATATGATCACCGTATTGCGGAAATCAATCTGTCGTCCGAGCGAATCAGTCAGACGCCCCTCCTCCAGGATCTGCAACAGCATGTTCATCACATCGGGGTGTGCTTTTTCCACTTCATCAAAAAGCACGACACTGTAGGGCCGCCGCCGTACCTGTTCGCTAAGCTGACCCCCCTCCTCATAGCCGACATATCCCGGAGGTGAACCGACAAGGCGTGAAACTGAAAACTTCTCCATGTATTCAGACATGTCGAGCTGGATCAAGGCCTTGGGGTCGTCGAATACCAACTGTGCCAGTGCCTTGGCAAACAGCGTTTTGCCGACGCCGGTCGGCCCCAAAAAGATAAAGCTGCCGATCGGGCGCAGGGGATCCTTCAAGTCCGCCCTGGCACGACGCAACGCCCGGGCCACCGTCTCAATCGCCATGCCCTGACCAACCACGACCTTTGCCAGGTCTTCTTCCAGCGACAACAGACGTTGCAGCTCGTTGCCATCCATGCTCGAAAGCGGAACTCCGGTCGTGCTGGACAGGGTAACTGCAATGTCCTCGCTGCTTACATTTATGACAACCTGCTCCGACGCCTCGCGCCAGGCTTTGACAATGCCTTCCAGCTCAGCCTTGCGCCGCAGCTCTTCATCGCGGAAGCGGGCAGCATCCTCAAACTGCTGCGCCTTGATTGCCTCGTCTTTCTGGAGGGTAATTTCGGCAATGCTCTCCTCGATCTCCCGCAGGTCGGGCGGTCTGACCGAAGAACTTATCCTGGCCCTTGCACCGCTCTCGTCGATTGCATCGATTGCCTTGTCCGGCAGGTAGCGGCCGGGCTGATAACGTGCCGTGAGCTTTGCCGCCGATTCGAGTGCTGCATCGTCAAATTTCACCTTGTGGTACGACTCGTATTTATGTCGGATGCCTTTCAGTATTTCGATCGTATCCTCAACCGTCGGCTCCTCCACCCGCACAGTCTGGAAGCGCCGCTCCAGCGCCGCATCCTTCTCGATGTACTTGCGGTACTCGTCGAGCGTGGTTGCGCCGATACACTGCAATTCACCACGTGCCAGAGCCGGCTTGAT
>CAZMGQ010000262.1:0-3935 GCA_964565855.1 uncultured Lentisphaerales bacterium
TCCAGGCAAAGACGGCCAACAGGAATGCCGTCATGGCTACCCCGCCCGTAGCCAGGATGGTGGCCCGCCAGAGTACGGGACGGACGGCGCGCCTTTCGGTATCCAGGCCGCCGGCAAACAGGATGAAAGCGAGGGCGAAAACCCCGATCAGGTTGGCCACATTGGGGTCGTCGAACTGGATCTGGCCGATGCCGTCTGAGCCTGCCAACATGCCGACTCCGAGAAACATCAGGAGTACGGGTACGCCGAAACGATCGGAAATACGGTTGCCGAGAACACTCAGGAAAAGCAACAATCCGATAATGAGAAGCAGTTGGCTGGCTGGCAGATGAGGCATTGCAGGGGGAGAACAGTAAGATTTTTATGAAATGAAATTGGTACAGCTTAGCAAAGTACCGGAGGCAATTCGAGCAGATTTCGCAAAAATTGTGTAAGATTGACAGTTTGTGGCAGACAAGCTAAGTTGAAGCGCCGACTCGGATGCAGTTTGTACAGACTAAAGTTGCCCGATTTTTGAACTGAACAAGGAAAACAAAATGTCGCATTTTTATCCCGATATCCATCTTACACGTCTTAAAGTTGCTCTGAAACAGGCGGCACGCGATATTGTGCTCGAGACAGTACCGCTGACAGCCGAGTTTGCCGTAACGCCCGAGCCGGTGACATACACGGAACGGACAAAGCTGAGCTACAAGCCGATTGCCGAGGGCGAAGAATGGGGCAAGACCTGGGATTGTGGCTGGTTCCGGCTGCGTGGAACGGTGCCGCAGGAGTGGGCCGGAGCTTATGTGACTCTGCGGCTGGACTTTGCCGGGGAAGCGCTGGTTTATGATGATGCGGGATGTCCCTGGGTGGGCCTGACGCACGGCTCGGTTTTTGATGCAGATTATCACAAGGACATGATGCATTACCTGCCGGAGTGCAAGGGCGGGGAAGAGGTGGACGTCTGGGTGGAGACCGGTGCCAACAGTCTCTTCGGTGTTGATCGTGCGGGTGATCCCGCCTATCTGGAGGATCAGAGCAGATTGCACGGACATTACCGGGGCATCGCGAGGAGTATGCGGATCTGTCGTGTCGACCATACCGCCTGGCAGCTCTGGATCGACCTGCAGGTGATCGAGTCGCTGGTGCGTACGTTGCCGGAAGATTCGACTCGCCGTCTGCAGATCCTGCGTCAGGCCAGCAAAGCGCTGGATGTGCTGCCGCGTGAGGGGGCGGCGGGATGTCGCGCAGCTCTGCGACCTATTTTTGAAATGCCGACCGACCCGGCGGCGATCGACGTGGTAGGTGTGGGACATGCCCATATCGATACGGCCTGGTTGTGGCCGGTGCGCGAGACAATCCGCAAGTGTGCCCGTACGTTTGCGAGTCAGCTCGACCTGATCGAACGTTATCCCGACTATGTTTTCGGGGCTTCGCAGGCGCAGCTTTATGAATTTACGAAAGAGCATTATCCCGAGCTTTACGCCAAGATCAAGGATGCGGTCGCCGCCGGACGCTGGGAAGTGCAGGGGGCGATGTGGGTCGAGGCCGACTGCAACCTGATCAGCGGTGAGTCGATGGTGCGTCAGGTGCTGCATGGCAAGAATTACTTCCGAGACGAGTTCGGCGTGGACATACGCAACCTTTGGCTGCCCGATGTCTTCGGCTATTCCGGCAACCTGCCCCAGATCCTGAAAAAGGCCGGGGTGGACTACTTCCTGACGCAGAAGCTTTCCTGGAACCTCTACAACAAGTTTCCCCATACGACCTTCATCTGGCAGGGGATCGACGGCAGCGAGGTGCTGACCCACTTCCCGCCGGAAGACACCTACAACAGCAGTTTGATGCCGGATGTGTACATCAAGACCGACACCAACAACAGTGAGTCGGGGCTGGTGCGGGATGTGGTGAGCCTCTTCGGCATCGGCAACGGTGGCGGAGGTCCCAAAGAGGAGTATATCGAGCGCGGGCAGCGCTATCAGAACCTGAACGGCTTGCCGCGCTTCCACTTCGGCCATGGCCAGAGCCTGCTCGACAAGCTGGAGAAGTATCGCGACGATCTCGATACCTGGCAGGGCGAGCTCTACTTTGAGCTGCATCGTGGCACCTTGACGACTGTTTCGGATATCAAGCTCTACAACCGGCGAGCGGAAGAAGCGTTGCGGGCGACTGAGATGCTCTGTGTCGTGGCCGGACTCGATAGCTATCCGGCGGAGGAGCTGGATCGGCTCTGGAAGGATGTGCTGATCAACCAGTTCCACGATATTATCCCCGGCTCGTCGATCAACCGTGTAAACGTAGAGGCTGTCGAACAGTTGCGGATGGTGGTCAAGCGCTGCAGGGAGCTGCTGGACCAGGCTGCAGCCAAGCTGCTGCCGGCCGAAGATAATGCAATTGCAGTCTTCAACCCTTCGTCAACTCCCTGGCGTGGCGTCAAGACACTGCCGCTCGACTGGGATGGTGCCACACTCAACGGCGAGAGCATCGTTCTGCAGAGTGAGGGTGGTGTGCTGAGTGCCCTGATCGAAGTGCCGCCGCGTGGTTTTGTGACCCTGCGCAAGGGCAAGAGCGATGTGGTTGCCACCCGCCGCGATGCCACTGATCTGGTACTGGAAAATGATCTCGTACGTTATGTTTTCGATGAGTCGCTACAGTTGATCGAGGGTTATGACAAGGAAACTGGCCGCAGTTTTGTGGTGTCCGACAAGCCCGGCAACCGGCTCGACATCTTTGAGGACCGTCCCAGTGCCTACGATGCCTGGGAGATCGAAGAATACCTGCATACGATGTGGGTTGAGACAGCGGCCGTCACCGGCGAAATCAAGGCCGTGCAGGGACCGCTGCGCTCGGGCCTCGAAGCCAGCCTCAAGATCGGCAACAGCACCATCTTCCAGCAGGTCTGGCTTGAACAGGGCAGCAAGCGGCTCGACTTTGCCACCCAGGCCGACTGGCGGGAGGATCACAAGATTCTGCGGGTGGCCTTCCCGACGACCATCGTAGCACAGGAAGCTGAGTTTGAGATTCAGTACGGCACCGTGGCTCGTGCGACGCACGACAACACCAAGTGGAACTGGGCACAGTTCGAGGTCTGCGGCCACCGTTTTGCCGACCTCTCCGAGCCGACCCACGGGGTGGCATTGTTGAACGACAGCAAGTACGGTTACCGGGTCAAGGGATCCGAGCTTTCGCTGACCCTGCTGCGGTCGCCGACCGACCCTGATCCGGTGGCCGACAGGCAGCGTCATGCCTTTGTTTACAGCCTCTTGCCGCACAGCGGTGATCTGCGCAACTCGGATGTTCCCGTCCATGCCGCCATCCTCAACCAGGGAGTGGAAGTCTTCCGCAACCGTGCCGCCGACAATGCGCCGACCCTGCCGGTAAGCCTTGAGGGCGAGGGCGTGGAACTGGCCGTGCTGAAGCGGGCCGAAAAAGAGGATGCCCTGATTGTGCGTCTGACCGAGAACTTCGGTGTGAGAAGCAAGGTGCGCCTCGTTGCGACAGCCAATCCGCAGGCCCAACTGGTGGAAACCGACCTGATGGAGTGGAACACCATCGGTGAGGCCGTGACCGGTGCAATGGAGCGTGAACTGGGCCCTTATGAAATCATGACGATCAAGGTTTCGCTTTGATGAAGCCGGTACAGACAGTTGCTATCATGCCCTGCCTCGATCTGAGTGCGGGGCGGGTAGTCAAGGGCGTACGGTTTGCCGAGTTGCGCGATGCAGGTGATCCGGTGGAGAGCTGCCGGGCCTACTGTGAAGCCGGAGCCGACGAGCTGGCATTACTGGATATTTCCGCCACGGTGGAGGGGCGTCCGACGATGCTGGCTGTCGTGCGTGATGTGGCCGCTGTGGCGACAATTCCTCTGACAGTCGGCGGCGGAATCGGCGATGTGGCTGCTGCCGCTGCCGTGTTGGAGGCAGGGGCGTCCAGAGTCTCTATCAGCAGTGCCG
>CAZMGQ010000263.1:0-3928 GCA_964565855.1 uncultured Lentisphaerales bacterium
ACGGTTGCGAAGGCCGTCTTCAGGGAGCTGGATGCGGCACTGGAGGTCGAGATTTTGGTGGCGGATGGGGCAGATGCAGCGGCGGGCGAAAGTCTGTTGCGTATTACTGGTGCGGCTGCTGCGATCCTTTCAGCCGAACGTACCGCGCTCAACTTCATGCAGCGTATGACGGGGATTGCTACCCTGACACAGACCTTTATCGAGGCTGTGGCCGGCACCGGTTGCAAGATTCTCGATACGCGCAAAACAGTGCCAGGGCTGCGACTGCTGGACAAATATGCCGTGGCCTGTGGCGGTGGCACCAACCACCGTCTGGGCCTGCACGACATGGTGCTGATGAAGGACAACCACCGGCGGCTATGGCGTGGCGGTGATCCGGCGCGGCTGGATCAGGCTGTGGAGGCGGCACGGGCAAGGTTCCCCGGCGTGCCGATCGAGGTGGAAGTGGAGAACTTCGAGGAGTTGCGCAGTGCGCTGGCGGCTGAGCCGGACTGGATCATGCTCGACAATATGCCGCCGGAGGAAATGCGGCAGGCGGTTGAGATAGTCGCCGGTCGCTGCCAGATCGAGGCTTCCGGTGGAATCAATCTTGCCACGGTACGAGCCGCCGCCGAGGCTGGCGTCGATGCCGTGTCGCTCGGTTGCCTGACACACAGTGTGGGCGCAGCCGATCTGGCCCTGGAAATTGTAAATATTTTATAGAGGAGAATGCCACCATGACAGCACCCGACCGACCCAATGTAATCCTGATCTGTACCGATCAATGGCGGGGCGACTGTCTGGGGGTGGCAGGACATCCGGCCGTCCAGACTCCTTATCTGAACGATCTGGCTCTCGACGGCGCACGTTTTACGGCGGCTTACAGTGCCACGCCTTCCTGTATTGCAGCCCGCGCCGGGCTGCTGACAGGGCTCAAGCACCGGACTCACGGACGCATCGGCTATCGCGATGCAGTACCCTGGAACTACAGGACTTATCTGGCTGAAGAGTTTACCCGCCATGGCTACCAGACCCAGGCGATCGGCAAGATGCATGTCTATCCGGAGCGTTCGCAGGTTGGTTTTCAGAATGTGATTCTGCACGATGGATTTCTGCACCATGCACGCGGCAACTGCAATAATAACCTCGAACTGATCGACGACTATATTCCCTGGCTGCGCGAAAAAACAGGCGACCCGGCAGCCGATTACTTCGACCACGGTGTGGACTGCAACGGTTACGTGACTCGTCCCTGGGACAGGGCCGAAGCACTGCACCCGACGAATTTTGTCGCTTCTCAGGGGATAGACTTTCTGCGGCGTCGCGATCCCCGCAAACCATTTTTCCTGTATCTGTCATTTCACCGTCCGCATCCGCCATTTGATCCACCCGCCTGGGCCATCGACGAGTATCTGGATATGGACCTGCCCCTGCCGCCGGTCGGTGATTGGGCGGAGAAGTTTGCCGACCAGCACCAATCGCATCGCTCCAATCTTGCCGCCGGTCGGCTCACGCCACACCAGCAACGGCGGGCGCAGGCCGGTTACTATGGCTGCATGACCCATATTGATCACCAGATCAACCGTCTGCGCGAAGCACTGCTGGCGTATGGTCAGAGTGGCAATACGATCATCTGCTTTACATCCGACCATGGAGAAATGCTGGGTGATCACGATCTTTTCCGCAAATCGCTCCCCTATGAAGGCTCAGCCGGTGTTCCGCTGATCTTGAATGGACCGGGTGTGCCAAAGGACCTTGTGACGGATGTCCCGGCCGAGTTGCGCGACATTATGCCGACCCTGCTCGATCTGGCGGGGCTGCCCATACCAGCCGAAGTCGAGGGCGAAAGCCTGGTGCCGGCGCTGCGGGGAGAGACCTCAGGCTTCAAGCACCATATTCATGGCGAACACCCTTCACTCGGTCAGACAGTGCACTGGCTGACAGATGGACGCACAAAGTACGTCTGGATGAGCCTGGAAGGGCATGAACAGCTTTTCGACCTGACCAACGATCCACAGGAGCTGCACGATCTTGCCGGAGAACAGCCGGAAACTGTGGCAGAGTGGCGACAGTACCTCATCGAGGAGCTGGACGGACGCGAAGAGGGGTATGTAAAAGACAGCAAGCTGGTGCTGGGCATTCGTCCACGGGCTGTGCTGACGCACATTCTCTGAGGTATTCCCGGTAGGGTGATGACCTCTGGGTGCGCCGTCAATACTCACGGAATTAATCGACTGCTTCTCTATTTTTCTGTTCCGGCGGTTTCGGAGAAACACGCCCTACCTTTTTGCAGTTTCAGTTCGCGGAGACGCTCACTCTCCAGAGGATTTTATCTGTCGTCAGAAAACAAAAACCGGTCCTGCCAGAAACGATGTGTTTTTGACGGCACTCTGTTCGATATGGTCGAACCGCAGGGCGAGTCCGCAGTTGCGGGTGATGCCGGTGGTAAAACGCAGATGGAAATTGTTGAAGGAATTGCGCTGCCGGTGACTCTTCTGATAGTAGTACTTGAAGTTCACGTTGATCATGCGCCAGCGCCAGTCAGTGCTGAGGCCGCAGAGCAGTGCGTCGTCGTTTTGGCTGCCGAAACGTGTCGAAACACGTTCGCGTGCCACGCCCAGATAGGGGTTGAACTCCAGCCCGCTGGACTTGTGCCGCAGCATCGGACCAATCTTGGCCATCATGACATTGACGCGGATATCCATCGCAGAGGGCTCAATCTTGTGGTAGAGATGTCCCAGCCCCAGATTCCAGGTTGCCGTCGCTTGCGAATCGCCATAAAAGTTGGCATGGAAAAAGTTGCCCATTACATCGGTATCGTTACCGGCCTCGGTAAAGAAAAGAAAATTGTTGATGGCAAAACGAGGATGAACAGCGAGTGCGAACAGACCGTATTCCGGTGCGTTTTTGGTGACACTGGTGGCTTGGCCGTCACGACCACGCTGGTTCATTTTGCTGTGGTTGTTGCCGACAAGAGGGCTGACGACCCACATGACTCCATCGCCGCGGCCGGCTTCGGGCTGCATCTCGACATCGGCCTGTGCGCAGAGGCCGGTCAGCAGCGCAACTGTGACAGTCGCAAAATAACGCAACAGGTCGGGGAAAGAGTTTGTCTTGGAAAACTTCTTGTTCACGGATGACTCTTTTGCAGTGGTTGCCCGGGGTCAGCGGCGGGTTCTTGAGATTGTGGCAGAGAATCGCTGTCGGAAGGGGTGTCGACCGGCGGCTGCCAGGTTTTGATGCGCAGGATGTGGACCGTGACCGAAACACCGATGATGGTCAATATGCCTCGCACCCACCAGAGGCTGACTGCGAAAATCATGGTCAACAGCATGGTCAGCCAGAGTAGCGAGAGGGCGGCAATCTTGTTTTGCCGTGAAATACCCCTGCCTTCCCGGTAGTTGCGGATATATTCGCCGCACCAGCGGTTGGTCAGCAACCAGTGATAAAAGCGTTCCGAACTGCGGCTGTAACACCAGGCCGCCAGCAGCAGAAACGGGGTGGTCGGCAGCAGCGGCAGAAACATCCCGACAACACCCAGCACCACTGAGACACTGCCGCCGGTAATCAGCAGGGCTTTTTTGAGTCGGTTCATGACAGGGGAGGGTTTGGGATTACGGAATCGGCGCTTGCACCTGCGAGACAGGTGAAGCGCCGCAGTTTCCGCAGTTTCCGGCTACGGTGTTACGCGATGCCAGCCTTCTTGAGGGTAATCTTGAGGGCTTTGGCTACGCCTTTGCCGTAGGCGGGATCGGCCTTGTAGCAGTGCTGTATGTGGCGGATCTTGATTTCGTCCGGAATATCACCCATGGCACGGGCGGTATTCTCGAACAGCCGCTGCTGTTCATCGGCAGTCATGACCCGGAAGAGATTGCCCGGCTGTTTGAAGTAGTCGTCGTCATCTCCCGGGAAGCGCCAGCGATCGGCATCGCCGTTGATCTTGAGCGGT
>CAZMGQ010000264.1:0-3922 GCA_964565855.1 uncultured Lentisphaerales bacterium
ACAACCTGACCAACTGGTACATCCGTCGTTCGCGACGGCGTTTCTGGAAGTCGCAGGATGACGACGACAAGCGTCACGCCTACCGTACTCTGCGCTATGTGCTGGTGCAGCTCAGCAAGATTGCGGCACCATTCACGCCCTTCATGACCGAGGCGATCTATCGCAACCTGCGGGGCTCGACCATGCCCGAATCGGTGCATCTCTGCGAGTTCCCCACGGCTCAGGCGGCAGCGCGTGATCTTGACCTGGAGCGGCGCATGGCACTGGCCCAGACGGCTGTCACGCTGGGTCACTATCTGCGCAAGCAGCGGGAGCTGCGGGTGCGTCAACCGCTCGCCAGGGCGACGCTGGTCTGTGCCGATATGCAGCAGCTCGATGACCTGCGACCGATGGTCGAAGTCATCGCCGATGAGCTGAATGTGAAGACAGTCGAGTTTGCATCGGATGAAGAGGAGTTTGTCGTGCTTTCGGGCAAGGCCAACTTCAAGGCACTGGGAGCCAGGCTGGGACGACGCATGCGGGCCGTGGCGGCGGCGATTGAAGCGCTGCCGGCGGAAAGTCTGCGTGAGCTGATGCAGCAGGGCAGCCTGTCGCTCGATCCCGGTGATGGAGACGGGAGCGTGACTCTCGGGGAGGACGATGTACTGCTCGTGCGTCAGGAACGTGAAGGCCTGACCGTGGCGACTGAGGGCGAGTTGACCCTGGTGCTGGAAACAGAGCTGACACCCGAACTGGAGCGGGAAGGCATGGCACGTGAGTTTGTCTCGCGGGTGCAGTCGCTCCGCAAAGAGCTGGACCTCGAAGTCACTCAGCGCATCAATCTGCGTGTCGTGGCAGGGGATGAGCTGGCCAAAGCACTGGACGAACACCGCGACTATGTCTGTGGCGAGACGCTCTGCCTGGAGCTGCTTCGTGTGGCCGAACTGCCGCAGGAAGAGGCGCTCGACTTCAACGGCGAAGAAATCAGGATTGAACTGCGCCAGAGCTGACGGCGGCTGACAGCGCGAACAAGACACCTGAAGAGCATCACCGGTTTTCCGCTAAGTACCGCTGGCGAACGTAGTGGAATGTTGCATCTTGCAAAAAAATACTTGACATTAAGCTGAAAAAACGCTTAGCTCATTGCGTTAGCCCAGTTTATGCCAACATGCTTTTCAAGGAGGATTGCCATGCGTTCGACTTCGTCTGTGTGTTTATGTGGCCTTTCGGCTGAAACCCGGATCATCCGGGTTCTTGTTGTACTCGCTCTGATACTTGGCCTGATGACACAGCCGCTATCCGCTGCTGAACATATCTGGGCCAATTCCAATGTCGAAGGTGCGTCGCCACCGGCTATGCTGGACTGGTTTTCGGATGGACTTAACGATCAGGGCACCTGGCTGGGAGGCGATCCTGTTTCAGCCCCCTGGGTCACTCAAATCAATGTGTTTGAAGATACGATTACGCCTCTGGCGTTTACTTCGCCCGGCAGCTACACCCACACCCTTAATCTGAACTACGATGGGGTAGATCCTTTTGAGTTGCATTACTTGTTGCTGAACGGCAAGGCCAGCGATAGCCCTGGAGCGAACCTCAAGGTTGTGCTGGGCGGAGAGCAGTTCTGGTTTTCCAACGTTTCGTCACCGCAGGGGGGAACTATTAACGTTGGTGCCATGAGTCATCTTCAATCGCTGGATTATGAAATTACCTCCCCGATCACAGTCGGTCAGGACACGGCAAGCAACTTCGCCGGCACCCTGATGCTGCAGGGGTACGGTACGGGCGGGCTGACCATAAGCGGTGGGATCGGCGAGTTGAAAACCGGAGGTGCCGTCATCCACAAACATGGACAGAATACTGTCAGAATCGCGGGCAGCAACTCTGCCAGCGGCGACGTGACGATCTTTGGAGGCACGCTGATTTTTTCCGGAACAAATAGTGGTGGCGGCAATAGAATTACGGCTGCCCGGGGCACCATGGTTTTTGACCTGGAGGCCGGCGACAACCGCTGGAGCGATGGCATTTCGGATCCGGCACTGCGGTTGCGGGGCGGCACGGTGATCATCAGGGGCGCCCCCGAGGGAACCTCGGCTCAAACGTTCCAATCTCTTAACACACTTGCTGGTGAATCCACCGTTATCGTTAATCCGAACGGTGGCGAAGGCACAACCCTCGTAATCGGCAGCGAGTGGACCAATGGAGATGCACTGGGAGGACACGTGCTGTTTGACCTGTCGGCTTCCGGAGCTTTCCTCCAGTCCGATGCTCCTGTCGGTGGCGGTCTCATCCGCGAAGGCACATGGGGTGGATTCTGCCATGTTCTGGTGAAGGATGCTGATGGGATTGGTTTTGGCACGGTAGAGGATGGCTACGTGGTGCGCTATACCGATGCGACGCATCCCGAACCAAGAGATTATGCTAACCAGAATTACATCGTTTCCGGATATCACATGACGGAACCAGCCTGGGGTGGTCACGTTGCGAAAACCTTCAGATCTCTGCATCTCGATGCAAGTCAGGAAGATGGAGAGTTTGACCTTAATGAACTTAGTCTGACTGCGGCGGTTCTGATGACTGGTGACCACGATTTCACCATCTCCAACGGAAGCCTTTATCCCTATGGCGGTTCACTCCACCAGTTCGGCAAGGGAACCCTGACGATTGATGCAACGATTACTGTCTCAATTCTCAAGAGCGGGCCGGGGCGCGTCATTTTCGGCACCGCTCCCAGCTTTAGCAGCGACTCCCGCGGGATCACCATTGCCAATGGAGTGATTGAAGCCATTGACGGGGATACGTTTTCCACAGATCATATCCTGCGCCTGCCCGGCGGAGTATTCCAGAGCCACGGCACACTGGCAGACCGGACGCTCGGCGCCAGTTCGCCCTATCAGTCGAAAGTCGCCTGGCAGGCGTTCGCCGACGGATATTGCGGTCGCGGTGGTGGTTTTGCCGCCCGGGGCGGTACTTTCACGATCAACTTCAGTGATGGTGAGGAACTAGTCTGGAACGAAACGGGTGGATTTGTCCGGGACAGCCAGATGCTGATCTTCGGCAGCGAGAGTGCCGACAGCCTGCTCGACTGGCAGAACCCGATTGATCTCGGCAGTTCACTCTATGCCACCTACCCGGCCGGTTCTTTTGTCATGCGCCAGATCCACGTGGATGACAACCCGGACAGCGAGGCCGACATTGCCCAGATGAGCGGAGTTCTTTCCGGGACCCGCGGTGGTCTGATAAAGAGCGGTACCGGTACGCTGCGCCTGACGGCCGACAACACTTACAGCGGGATGACATTCGTCAAAAAAGGAGCCCTGGTTTACGATGGCAGTCTGGATGCTTCGGACTATCCGGTGATCGTTTATCCCGAGGGAGCCTTGGCTGGCAGTGGCAGCGTCTCCCGTCCGGTTGAGGTTTTCGGCACTCTGGCGATGCTGGGGAACGACAATTTTGAGCTGAATGGAGATTGTCGACTGTTCGAGGATTCAGCTCTGCACTGGTCTGAAGGTGCCACGGGAACGGTTGAGATCGACGGCAAGCTGACTCTGCCGACCAATGGACAGGCTGTCTTTGGGGGAGCACTCAAAGAGCGTCTCGTACTTTGCTCTTCGACCGAGCTGATTGAAGGTTCGCCCGACGAGTGGGAGGTTACTCCACCAAACGTTTCGGTGTATCTCAGCCAGGACGGCAAGCAGCTCCTGGCCTGTGCCCCGAATGCCACGCTGATTCTCGTGGAATAGAACTACCTCAGAATAGTGGTGATCAGGGACTGCCCCAAAATTGCGAGAGTTAAAGCTTATCCTTTTCAGAAACTTTTACTTTTCTTTGCTCTTACGGCTCATGAGGTCATTCGCTCTCCAGTTTAGTTGTGTCCCCTTGGCTGTCCCGAGTGCAGTTTCAGTATCCGTTTCTGGACAGACAGGAATGTCTGTCATACAGATTT
>CAZMGQ010000265.1:0-3921 GCA_964565855.1 uncultured Lentisphaerales bacterium
CATCTGATTGCTGAGCTGCAACGTGCGGGCCATGTTGTTGCGACGACTGACCTCACCGACGGGGGCCGTGAGCTGCCCGGTTTCAGGGCGGCCGAACTGGCCGACCGTGATTCTTTGCGCGAGCTGGTACGTGAGGCACGTCCCGATGCCTGCATCCATCTGGCGGCGGTGTCCTTCGTGCCCGATGGCGACAAAAATCCGGCCGGGCTGCTGGCGGTCAACGTAGCCGGAACGATGAATCTGCTGGAGGCGATCCGTCATGAGGCTCCGGCGGCACGTTTTCTACTGATCTCTTCGGCCCAGGTTTATGGTCCGGCTCCCTCGATCAGGGGGGCCAATGTACCGATCACGGAAAATGCCCCGACCTATCCTCTGAGTCTCTATGCCGTCTCCAAGGTGGCAGCCGAGCGGGCGGCTTTTGCCTTCGGCTCAGTTTACGGAATGGATGTACTGGTGGCTCGCCCGGCCAACCACACCGGTCCGGGCCAGTCGTCGCGCTTTGTGGCGGCATCCTTCGCCAGACAAATCCGCGAAATTGCGGCCGGCAAAGCCAATCTGATGAAGGTGGGCAACCTCGAAGCAATCCGCGACTTTACCGATGTGCGCGATGTTGTACGGGCCTATCGTCAGTTGGTCGAGCGGGGGGTCTCCGGCATGCCCTACAATGTCAGCTCCAACACACATGTAAAAATCGGCACGTTACTCGAACGACTACAGGAACTGGCCGGAACCCGGGCCGAGGTGGTCGAGGATCCGGCTCTGGTACGTCCAGCGGATGCTTCGATGCGACTCAGTGTCCGGCGCCTGCGCGACACGGTCGCCTGGACGCCGGCCTTCAAGCTGGACGACACGTTGCGTGACATGCTCGCCGAAGGGTAGGGGAAGGACCATGGACTATATCCATATCCGCGACCTGGAGCTGGAGTGCATTGTGGGTGTGCTGCCCGAGGAACGGCATAATCCGCAGCCGGTCAGAATCAACCTGCAATTGGGCTGCGATCTGGCGGCAGCCGGTGAGAGCGATGACCTTAACCATACCGTTGACTATCGCGAAGTCCGCGAAAGGGTGATCGAGCTGGTCGTCAACAGCAGCTATGG
The DNA here is from genome assembly GCA_964565855.1 of uncultured Lentisphaerales bacterium. Taxonomy (GTDB): domain Bacteria; phylum Verrucomicrobiota; class Kiritimatiellia; order RFP12; family JAZUKQ01; genus CAZMGQ01. Next base: position 1,099 of record CAZMGQ010000265.1, read on the forward strand.
ACTGATCGAAAAACTGGCGCAGAAGATTGCTGAAACCGTGCTGGAGGTCAGGGGAATCGAGTCTGTGCGGGTTATTCTGGACAAGCCCCGCGCCCTGGCTGACTGTCGCAGCGTGGCAGTTGAGATCTTACGCTCAAAAAACTCCGAAATATAAAGCTTTTATACTCTTTTTTACGCCAAAAGTGGCAAAATATGGCGTTTTTTCAGTGTAAAAAAATCTATCTGCCGCAATTGTAGGGGTTTACAAGTAATCTATAGGCGGATAGCATATTTAGTGGACAAGGGTAGGGTTATACGCTATATATAGTGCCTGTTGCCAAGCGGTGGCTTGGTCAGTGGATGTGGATTCTGGGTTCTGCAGTACACTTTTCCGCCCTTTTTCGGTTTTTCCGCAAATTTTTAGGATTTTCTTATAAATTGCAGGTTCATTGTGAGTAAACGCGCCCTTCAAGACTATGTTTTTACCTCCAAATACAGTCGTTATCTGCCTGAAAAACAACGTCGTGAAACATTTGCCGAGGCTGTCGATAGGGTGATCGACATGCACCGGCAGCATTTCGCCGCCAAAGGCATCGAGATTGACGATCTGTTGGAAATCGCACGCAATGCAATGCACAACCGGCAGGTGCTCGGTAGTCAGCGTGCGATGCAGTTCGGGGGCGAGCCGATCCTGCGCAAACATGCCCGCCTCTACAACTGCACGACGTCCTATTGCGATCGGCCGCGCTTTTTCCAGGAGGCCCTCTGGCTGTTGCTCTGTGGTGCGGGGGTCGGATTTTCGGTGCAGCGTCACCATATTGCCAAGCTGCCGCAGATGTCTCGTCCGCTCGGCGAAGAGGTCATCTACGTCGTGCCCGACACGATCGAGGGCTGGGCCGATTCGCTGGCGGTGCTGCTTTCCTCCTACTTTGTGTCTGATCAGCCCTTCCCGGAATATGCCGGCAAGTTCATCCGCTTTGATTTCAGCGAAGTCCGTCCCAAGGGGGCACCGATTTCGTCCGGTATGGGCCGTGCTCCCGGGCCTGAGCCGCTGCGCCGCAGCCTCGACATGATCCGTGAGCTGCTCGACAAACGGATCGGAGATGGCCCCTCCACGCTGCGTCCGATTGACGCCTACGATATCATGATGCATGCCTCGGATGCCGTGCTTTCGGGCGGGGTGCGACGCAGTGCTTCGATCTGTCTCTTCTCGCCGGATGATGACGAGATGGCGACCGCCAAAACCGGCAACTGGTTTGTCGAAAACCCCCAGCGCGCCCGTTCCAACAACTCGGCCATGCTGCTGCGCAACGGGACGACCCGCGAGCAGTTTGCCAAACTGATGAAGTCGGTGCGCGAGTTCGGTGAGCCGGGGTTTGTCTGGACCGATGATCTGGAGGCGACCTTCAATCCCTGTGTGGAGATCGGGCTCTATCCGCAGATCGATGGTGAGAGCGGGTTTGCCTTCTGCAACCTCTGCGAGATCAACATGGGGCAGGTCAACACACCTGAGAAATTCCGTGAAGCCGCCCGTGCCGCTGCCATTCTCGGGACGCTCCAGGCCGATTACACGGACTTCGGATATCTGACTGATGCCAGCCGTCGCATTGCCCGGCGTGAAGCTCTGTTGGGCGTTTCGATGACCGGCATGATGGAGCATCCGGCAGTTGCCTTTGATCCGGAGTTGCAACGCGAAATGGCACAGTACATTCTCGAGGTCAATCTGGAGGTTTCAGCCCGCATCGGTATCAATCCCTGTGCCCGTGCTACTTGCGTCAAGCCCGCCGGTACCACCAGTTGCATTCTCGGTACCAGCTCGGGGATCCACCCGCACCACTCACGGCGCTACTTCCGCCGGGCTCAGGCGAGTGAAGATGAGTTCATGGTTGACTTCTACCGGGCGCAAAATCCGCTTTCGGTCGAGAAGTCGGTCTGGAATCCCAACGGTACGGACGTCGTCCTGACATTCTGCATCGAGGCCAGCGAAGATGCGGTCGTCAAGCAGGATGTCGATGCTATCCGCCTGCTGGAGTGCGTCCGCCTGACCAAGGAAAACTGGATCGACGGCGGCAAACGTCCTGAACTATGTGCCCAGCCCTGGCTGAGCCACAACGTGTCGAACACGATCAGCGTCAAGGACAACGAATGGGGCAAGGTCGAAGAGTACATCTATGAGAATCGCGAGGCCTTCGCCGGTATTTCCCTGTTGCCGGATGGTGGCGATCTCGACTATCCGCAGGCGCCCTTCTGCGAGGTGCTGACCGCCAAGGAAATTATCGATACCTACGGTGTCGGCTCACTCTTCGCCTCGGGACTGATAGTCGATGGTCTGACGGCTTTCGACCAGAATCTCTGGAAAGCCTGTGATGCCGCGCTCGGCCGCAGCTCCGAAAACTTCAACGAACCGCCAGCCATTCCAGTCGGCACTCATCCACATATTGCCAAGGCTATGGAGGAGGTTCATGAGTTGAAGAAGGACTGGATCCGGCGGGCACGCAAGTTTGCCGAGAACAACTTCGGTGGCAACCTGCTCAAGACCACCCGCTGTCTCAAGCGTGTCCACAACTGCAAGCTCTGGGAAGACCTGAACCGTTACCATGAGCATGTGGACTATACTATGATGCGTGAGTTTGAAGACAACACCACGCTGACCGAGACAATCGCCTGTGCCGGTGGCGCCTGCGATGTCCTGGCTTGATCAGTCAAGAGGAGGGACGACTGTCACGTCGTCCTGGGCAAGGTGACACTTGCCCCTCCCGGTCACCGGATTACACAGGCCGTTTAATCGCGTGCCACAGTCGCTACCAGCACACGGCCGGCACCGCTCTTGAGCAGGGTGCGTGA
>CAZMGQ010000266.1:0-3876 GCA_964565855.1 uncultured Lentisphaerales bacterium
ACGTCCACAAGCACCCGCCAAGAAGAATGTAGGATAGGCATTCCTGCCTGTCCCGGGCTCAATCCCGGATTCTGTTCCTGCAGCAAACCTGATTTATATTTTTTGCTGATGGTGGGCCCGGATGTGCTAAACTGACCGGGTATTCGATTTTTTGCGGAAAACCTGTTCATGAAAAAACAACCTACAATTGTGGTCCTCGACTGTGGCTCGCTCCACACGCAGGACGTTGCCCGACGCGTTCGCGAAACGCGCGTTTATTCTGAAGTTGTCGATGCCTCGATTTCGGCCGACGAGTTGCAGCGTTTCAACCTCGCCGGTCTGATTCTGAGCGGAGGCGCGACCGAGGAGACGACTGTCGGTGAACCGACAGTAATTGACCCGCGTATTTTTGACCTCGGTTATCCAGTGCTGGCACTCGGTACGGCAGCGGATCTGCTTCCCCGTGGCACGGCTGTTTGCACGGCGGACGATGCGGCTGCTGCGGCTGGGCTGGCTGTGGTGGGCAAAGGGGAGCGCCGGATCTATCGGGCACTTTTCGCGCCGGAGGTGATCAATACCCCGGCTGCCCGCCCCGCCTTGCGCCACTTTGCCCGGCAGGCCTGCGCCTGTCGTGCGCTCTGGACACCGCGTGCCTACGTCAAGCAAACGGTGGAAGAGCTACGGTGCCAGGTGGGCGATGCCCATGTGGTCTGCGGACTGAGCGGCGGGGTGGATAGTGCCGTCACAGCCGTTCTGCTGCACAAGGCGATCGGTGATCAGTTGACCTGCATCTTTGTCGATAACGGGCTGATGCGACTCAACGAAGGCGATCAGCTCATGAAGATGTTCGAAGAACAGTTGCACATGCGCATCAGGCGTGTGGATGCCGCGCAGCACTTTTTGCAGCACCTTGCCGGTGTCTCCGATCCCGAGGCCAAGCGCAAGATCATCGGCCACGAGTTTATAACCATCTTCAAACAGGAGGCTCAGTCGTTGCCCAATGCGCGTTTTCTGGCCCAGGGCACGCTCTATCCCGATATTCTGGAAAGTCTCGGGATCGGCAAGCACGGTCAGGTCATCAAAAGCCATCACAATGTCGGCGGGTTGCCGGAGGAACTGGGGTTTGAACTGGTCGAGCCCCTGAAGATGCTTTACAAGGACGAAGTACGGGCCATCGGCAAGGAAATGGGCATGGATAAAGCCATGCTATGGCGGCAGCCCTTCCCGGGTCCCGGCCTGGCGGTACGCTGTCTGGGCGAGATCACGCGCGAAAAGCTCGATATTCTGCGTGCGGCCGACGCCATATTGATTGAAGAGGTCCGTGCGGCCGGCTGGTATCGGCGCATCTGGCAGAGTTTTGCAGTGCTGCTGCCTATCCGCAGCGTGGGCATGAAGGGCGTCGAGCGCAGTTACGACTATACCTGTGTCATTCGGGCCGTACAGTCAGCCGACGGCATGGCCGCCAACTGGGTGCGACTGCCGCACAAGCTGGTAGCCCGGATTTCAGAACGTATTACAGACGAAGTGGCGGGCATCAACCGCGTCGTGCTCGACGTGACTTCCAAACCACCCTCCACCATCGAGTGGGAGTGATCTGGAAGACGATGTGATGCCCGTGGCTCCCCGGATCAGGCCCAGCCGCGCAGTCGCACGGCATCGGCCACACGCTTGATGGCGATCATATAGGCCGCATCACGCATATAGACCTGACGGTTGCGCGCCATTTCGCTGACGGCGGCATAGGCGGCGGTCATCTTGCTGTCGAGCTTGGTCAACACCTCTTCCTTGTCCCAGAAGTAGTTGGTGTTGCACTGAACCTGCTCGAAGTAGCTGCAGGTGACGCCCCCGGCATTGGTCAGGAAGTCCGGCAGCACAAAGATGCCACGCTCCTTGATAACCGCGTCGGCTTCGGGTGTGGTCGGTCCATTGGCACCCTCGGCAAGCACCTTGACGCTACCGGCGATCTTGCCGACGGTCTCGGCGTTGATCTGGTTTTCCAGCGCAGCGGGAATCAGGATATCGACTTCCTGCTCGAGCCAGGCATCGCCGGGGAGCTGTTCGTAGCCCAGCTCACGGGCCCGGTTCTGGTCGATACCGCCAAACTTGTCGCAGATACTGCGCAGCTCGGCCAGTGATATGCCACCGGCCTTGCGGTAGGTGTAGGCTTTTTTGTCACCCTGGTCCCAGCAGGAGATGGCGACGACGGTGCCGCCCATTTCGGTATAGAGCTGGACGGCATGCTGAGCCACGTTGCCGAATCCCTGGACGCTGGCAGTGGTCTGTGCCATGTCGATTTTCAGCTCGCGCAGGGCTTCGCGCAGAACATAGACGATGCCGAAACCGGTAGCCTCGGTACGTCCGAGCGAGCCGCCCATGCCGACGGGCTTGCCGGTGATAAAGCCGGGATAACGGCCGCCATGGATGGTCTCGAACTCGTCGAGCATCCAGAGCATGTGCTGGGCGTTGCTCATGACATCCGGGGCCGGCACGTCGTTGACAGGCCCGACATTGCGTGCCACCTGCCGTACCCAGCCACGACAGAGCAGCTCCTGCTCCCGCTGGCTGAGGTGGTGCGGGTCACAGACGATACCGCCCTTGCCGCCGCCGAGTGGAATATCCACCACGGCACACTTCCAGGTCATCCACATCGCCAGTGCCCTGACGGTATCGAGCGTTTCCTGCGGGTGGAAGCGGATGCCGCCCTTGGCCGGGCCACGGGCGTCGTTGTGCTGGACACGGTAGCCGACAAAAACCTGGGTGCTGCCGTCATCCATGCGAACGGGAATGGTAAACTGATAATCACGGGAGGGCTGACGCAGCAGCTCGCGGGTGCCCGCTTCCAGCTCCAGTTTTGCCGCGACACTGTCGAACTGGGTTTGTGCCATGTGATACGCGTTGTAAGACTCGGTTGCCATAAATTACTCCTTAAAGTGTACGCCGTGCCGCAAACATCCCCGCTCAGTGCAAAATCGTCCTGCGGCCCCGACACGACGGCTCACTGTTCTACTAAAGTCGTGCAGTTCTTACAACTGTATATTTTCCCGGTAACTCCCGCAGAACAGGAAATCTAGCGGGAACGTCGCAGAAATTCCAGCGGACCCGAACGTCTGCCGACGGAGCGGAGCGGCAAGTCCGGATTTTTGAGGGCTTCTTTAATGTATGCGGAAACGTCGACTCCCTGCAGTCTGTCCAAGTCCAGCTCCAACAGGCTGCAGTAGCGGCCGACTTCCCGCTCTTCGCTCTGGCCCGGCAGCGGATCGGAGCCGGCCAGGATGCGGCGCCCTTCCTTTCTGGCCCGGCGCATGATAGTCGGCTCGGGCCAGCAGACCGGACGTAGCGAACTATCTCCCAGCAACAGTTTATCCGGCGCATGGTTCTGCAACAGGTCCCTGACGATTTTTGTCCGCCCGAAGAGCCATTTGCCGACACCCCAGGCCAGCACCGGCAGACCACCGGCAGCAGTCAACTGTTCGACTGCTTCTTGCAGGCCGATCCCGTCGGGCAGCTCAGTCCGACAGCCCAGACCCAGTACTTCAACCCGTTCGCGACAGGCGATCTGGCGTCCGGCCAGTACCAGCAGCGAAAAACCATCCGCATAAGTCAGCCGCAGGGCTGTGTCGTCGAGTTGACTCACAGTCACATCCGGTGGCAGATTTTCTCCCTCCAGCCAGGCTCCGAAAACGTCGGTACCGGCCCGCTCCACCAGTGCCAGTGCATACTGTACGTTTGCCGCAGCTTCGGTATGAGTTGTAAAATTACGCCGCGCGGCATTCAGAAGCGTCGTCACATCGTAATGTGCATAAACATGCACATGCATATCGATACAGAGGTAGCCGTTGGACATAGTGTTTTCTGTTGGTTTGCTCAGCGCAGCGGGTCGCCGACGGCGTGCAGGTA
>CAZMGQ010000267.1:0-3822 GCA_964565855.1 uncultured Lentisphaerales bacterium
ATCCCCAGCCTGGTCGCAAGCGTTACCGACTCATTGATCGAGGAGGACTACGAAGCCGCGGCCGGTCTCTTGCGGGCCGCTGCCGGTCGCACCGGTGGCGAGAGTGCGCGGGCCGCTGCACTGAAGCTGCTCGAAACCCCCGTCTCCACCGACGATATTGTCGGAATCCATCTGCTCGAAAGTTATCGCGGTAAAGTGACCCGTGTCCGTTTCCAGAGTCGCGATGTGACGATCGTGCCCGAAAGCTATGCCGCCGGCTATGCCAAGGTCGAGCTGGTGGGAGCCGATGGCTCGCGCCGCCCCTGGTCGATGAAGATTTCCTCGCTCACAGCAGCCGACCGTCTGCGTTTTCTGGGAGTGCCCGAACTGTCCCCACGGCCCGAAGCCGAGCGTGATGCTGCCATTGCCCTGCTGGCCCTCGCCGCCAAAGACAGTTACCTCATGCGCAGCATGACCGAACGTGTGCCGGCACTGGCACCTTTTCTCAACGAGGCTGCCAGCCGCTGAGGCCGGCCATCCCGGTATTTCGCAAGAACATTCACCCTCCAAAAAGGCGCCGAGAACTGTTGATGTCCGAAAACGCTAACTCCCGCAGCCCAGGCAGCCGTACCGTACCGATACCGGTCTGGCTCTGGGGTGCAGCCATCGGGTTCGCTCTGGCTTTGACGCTGGCCAATATCTTCCTCGGCAACCTGAATCAGGACGAAGGCTGGTACCTGCTGGCCGCCCGGCGGGTGGCGCAGGGCCAGTGGCCCTACCGTGATTTCATGTTCACCCAGGGGCCCTTCATGCCCTGGTTTTACGGGCTTTTCAGCCGTCTCTGGTCCTCCGGCGGACTACTGGGGGGCCGCATCTTTACCGCTCTGCTCGGGTTGGCGGCATCGGGGTTGTCCCTCGTTCTGGCCCGTCGTCTGGCGCCACCGCGTGCCGCAAATCCGGCAGCCTTCACAGCCTGGCTGCTCGTCGCCTGTGTGCCGGTCCACAGCTACTTTGTCTCAACCCCCAAAACCTATGCCCTGGCGGCCTTGCTGCTGCTGGCAGGGTTTACCGTTCTCGCACATCCGGGTGGCGGACGGCGGACGGCATTTGCGGCAGGCATTCTGCTGGCGTTGGCGGCCGCAACCCGCCTCTCGCTCATCCTGTCCCTGGCCGTCGTGGGCCTGATCCTGCTCTGGCAGAGGCACGAGCCGACCTGGCATGGTGCCTGGCCCGCCTTCGCTCTCGGTGGCGCCCTGGTTCTGGTCCTGACCTATGGCATCAGTTGGCTGCTCGGTGGTCAAAACTTTATCTTCTCACAGTTTTATCATGTCACCCGTGCCCAGGACTCCTGGTTTGGTTGGCTGGCACTGCGGGCGGGCTTCATCTCCCGCACCTTCCAGGCCTATCCGCTGCTCTGGGTGCTGGCCGCCTGTCTCGGCCTCCTCGCCCTCGCCAGCCGCAACCGTCTGACCGGGCTCGACAACCCTCCCGTTGCCCTGGCAATTCTGCTGACCCTCCTGTCAGTCTCACTGCTGCATGTCCTGGCACCTTTTCCATACGACGACTACCAGACCCCGCTCATGCCGCTGCTGGCAGCTCTGGTTGCGGCGGTTCTGTGGCAGAGTCTCGACTCTGCCCCCACCAGCGTCAAACATGCTGCTCCAGCCCTGCTTGCAGTCGCAACCCTGCTGCTGGCCTGTGCCTCGCCACTATTGATGGACTGGGTGGTCATCCGTCAGGATCGCTTCTGGTTCGAGCGCAAGTCGCAGCCCGATATCATGCGTTTGCGCAGTGCAGCCGGGCAGGTGCGGGAGCTGCTGGGGAGTGACGATGCACGATTGTTGCTGACCCAGGATGCCTATCTGGCCGTCGAAGCCGGCTGTGATGTGCCGCCTGGACTCGAAATGGGACCTTTCAGCATCTTTCCTGCGCTCGACAACAGCCGGGCGCGCCAACTGCACCTGCACAATCCGGCGACTCTCATAGAACTGATCGAAAGCGGCGTTGCCCCGGTCGCCGCCACCAGCGGCTACGCTTTTGCTCTGGCTTGCCCCGAAACAACCCCCCTGTCCCCCGAGATACGGACACAACTGCTCTCCAGCCTCGAAAAAAACTACGAGCCAATCCACAAAATACCGGATTTCGGCCAGGGCCATACCGAACTCACCATCTGGCAGCGGCGGTAGTTCAGCCGCTGTTTCGCTGCTTTTAAGACTGGTAAAGGGTGGAGATAAAAAGATAGAATGAAGATTTAGCCCTTTTGTGTTATTTCACCGAGACTAATCGCTTCCAGCGGAGTTTGCTCCATGCGTACCAATATTGCCATTGATGGCATCCGTTATCTCCAGTACGAAATCCGGGAAATCGTCGATTACGGCCATAAACTGGCTGCGATGGGTGTTCCCATGATCTGGGAAAATATCGGCGATCCCGTAGCGGCTGGCGAGAAGGTGACTCCCTGGATCAAGGAAGTGATTATTGATCTGGCGCAGCAGGATGCGACCTGGGCCTATTGCCCGAGCCGGGGTGTTTTGAAGACGAGAGAGTTTCTGGCCGATCAGGCATCTGCCCGGCCGGATGGTGTCCAGCTAGGACCGGATGACATTCTGTTCTTTAATGGTGTGGCCGATGCCGTGGACAAAATCTACGACCTCATCCGGCGCGATGCACGTGTGCTGATGCAGGCTCCTTCGTATCCCACCCACTCGTCCAACGAGGCCAAGCGCAGTGATTACGAGCGGCTGCAGTTTCACCTCGACCACAAGAACGGCTGGCGGCCGGATATCGACGAAATCGAAAACAAGGTCAAGTACAACCCGCAGATTGTGGCGATTGCGCTGGTGAATCCCGACAATCCCACCGGGACCTGTTACAGGCGCGATACACTGGAAGCGATTATCGATATTGCGCGGCGTTACCGGCTGTTTCTGATATGCGACGAAATCTACGCCAACATCTGCTATAACGGAGCCGAAACGCTGCATCTTTCTCAGTTGGTGGGCGATGTGCCGGCACTGGCCATGCGGGGGCTTTCCAAGGATTATCCCTGGCCCGGCTCGCGCTGTGGCTGGGTGGAGATGATCAATCGTGAGCATGATCCGGCCTTCAAGGAGTACTGCGAGGCGATGGTCAAAACCAAGATGATGGAAGTCTGTTCGACGACGCTGCCGCAGATGTCGATCCCGCTCGTTTATGGCGACCCGCGCTACGAAGAGGTCAAGCAGCGGCGGGCAGCGATTTTTGAAAAGCGCGCCAACGATGTGTATGAGTTTTTCCGCGATGTGCCGGGGGTCATTGTTTACCCGACCCAGGGGGCATTTTACTTTTGCGTCACCTTTGAGGACGGAGTTCTCAACGACCGGCAGACGCTGCCGTTGCCCAACTCGCAAGTCAGGGAATTTGTCGAGCGCAAGGTGCGGGGTGTAGCCCTCGACAAACGGTTTGTCTATTACATGATGGCGTCGATGGGTGTCTGTGTGACGCCGCTCTCGGGTTTTCACTCCAATATCAATGGTTTTCGCCTGACAACCCTGCGGACTGACGATGCCGAGCGCATGAGAGTCCTGGGCATTATCCGCAATGCGATTGAGGGGTATCTGGCTTCCTGATTTATGGTCTGCATGATGGCCCGCTGTCGCTTTCGCTTGCAATCGGGCGGGTAGTCGATAGACTGATGCTGATTGTGTAACCCGGATGCGGCTATGCGCGTGGTTTTGTGCAGCCGACTTTGAGGAGTGAGAAATGGAAGAAAAAGTAAAAGCCAAGCTGGAAGAGTTGCGCCCGATGCTGCAGGCGGATGGCGGCGACATGGATTTTGTGGAGATGATCGACAAGCTGGTGCGT
>CAZMGQ010000268.1:0-3814 GCA_964565855.1 uncultured Lentisphaerales bacterium
CCACCGGCTTGGCCCAATCGAAGCGCGGGATCCTGATGGCCCCGACAAAGCGTCCGCTCAGCTGCTCGTTCTGGCTGATGACGGCTATGCAACTCGGCAGGCCGGCCACCACCAGGGCGACTTTCACGCGGTCGACCAGGGTCTTCAGCCAGTCGGCCAAGTGGTGCTGGATCTTGCGCGAGCCTTTGTCATAGAAGTGCTGGAACTCGTCGATGACGATCATGGTGGTACCCACCGTTGTCAGCAGCTTGATCAGGCGCTCGGTCTTCTCGTTTTCCGAGGCGCGCCGGTTCCACAGCGGATCGCCTAACGCCAGCAGCATTTTTTCGGCGAGGCCTTTGACGGTCGGTTTGGACGGGGCGGTGACGCTGAGGATGGGGATGTGCATGCCTTCCTCGCGCCGTTCGCTCGGATGCTTGAGTTTGACATGGTCGATCAGGCGCGATTTGCCGCTGCGGGAATCGCCGATGACGGCCAGGCAGATCGGTTCGGCGCAGGTGCGGGAAGCCTCGAAGTGATGCAGGAGGCGTTTCCGTGCGGCGACGAACGGGTGATGTTCGACCAGTATCTGGTCGATGATATTGAAGTCTTGTGCTTGCATGATGGATATCCTTTATTGATTTTATTTGGAGCGCTGTTCGATCACAGCGGTGAGTTTCGGTCGTGGGGTAGCTGAGCTGGCGAGCAGCAGCGGTGTTTCCGGCTGGGCGACAGGGGCAGGCCTGGCTGCAGCCGATTTGCGTGTTTTGCTTTTGATGCCTTCCTTGTCGGCTTCCTCAAAGCGCGCCCGCCTGCTGTTGGATCTTTGCTTCTTGCCGAGGCGTTCGTTCTGCACGATGTCTCTGATCTCGACACTGGCGCGCGCCCAAGCCACGGGATTGTCCTTGCCCAGATGGAGCGCCGCATATTGCCGAAAAACCTTGTGCTGCCAGAGCGATATGCCTTCGGCATAATCCTTGTTGAGAGCAGGCACCTCGATGAAGCCTGAAGTCTCCGGATGCTTGACGTGGATATGGCCGAGATTGCTTTCATCGATGCGGATCTCGACTTTCAGTTTATCGCCGAACTCGCGCCGCAGGCATATCATGTCCATGGAGTTGTATTGCAGCCGGTTGCAGCGGATACCGTCATGGGCCAGAGTTGCTTTATCCGGCTTACCCAGGATCACATCCAGCATGGCGGGATCTTCCGGTAACGGCGTTGTGGTCGCAGAGGCGGAGGATGCCCAGAAGGCGGCAGGGGTGACATGATCCAGACTGCCATGGCGTTTCTGATGGTAGTAATCCGCGACCCATTTGTGGACGATCTCGCGCAAGATGGAGAATCTGATCACCGCATGTTTGGCCGGGTCGTAATCGTCCTTCTCGAAGATGTTGCTGAAGGTGGTGCCCGGTGTGCCGTGACTCACGCCCTCGTTCAGCGTCCGCATGAAGCGTTCGACCTTGCCCTTGTACCAGGGCGATTTGCGTGGGGTGTAGACGATCTCGGTACCGACGCTATAACAGGCTTCCTCCAGGCTCCTGCCGTGAAATTCCAGCCCGTTATCGACCACCAGTTTCTGCATGACGCCGAAGGCCTCCCATTCATGACGAATGCTCGGAAACTCTTGTCTGAGGGATACTTTCGGCAGGAATGCATGCCTCAGGCATCGGGCCACCGACAGATAGCTGGGCGGCTCGAACCCGATGTAGATGCCGAGTATGCAGCGCGTATGGCTGTCGATACAGACCGTGACCCAGGGACGCCCGAGCGGCATGAAATTCTCATCCAGTACAAACAGGTCCAGCTTGGTGTGATCGATCTCAGCGGTCTCCAGTCGCTTCTCTGTGACGGTGTGATTGAGTTTTGCACGGAATTTACACATGGCCGCTGTCCGTCCGTGACGGGCAGCATAGCGGTCGAAGGCCGGAATGCCGTCGATGACGGATTTGACCAGCCTGCGGGTCGGCAGGGGCAACTGGCTCGCACTGGGTCTTTTTTTATTCTCGTCATCGACTTTCACCTGGGCATGCTCCAGGGTGGCGGTGATGGAATTACGCTCCCGTGTCATGTAGATGCTGTCGATCTGCTCTTCAACGATTTCAATCACGCCTTGCGGATACCGACTGACACGGTTGCCTTTGTCCTGGTGCTGTTCTACCAGGGCATGCGCATCGTACCTATGAGAGATATAGCGTTTCTTCCAGCGTGCCACGGTATTCCAATGCGGTGGTTTATCGGGCAGATGAGTTTCGTTCCATACCTTGGTGATCGCTTGCTCAATAAGAGCCTGTGTACAAGGCAGGTCCTTGACCGCTTTGGCATACAGCATTCTGACCTTGGCCGCCGACCATAATCGTTCTGTCGGTTCAGGCCGCACGGTGGTGAGTTTGGTGCCTTCCATCTCCAGCTTGGATGAGCGGGGTTTCCTGTCGTCATAGAAAACCAGCTTGCCTTGCTCATAAAGCCCCAGCAGTTCCTTCATGCTGAACTGATGCAGACGGCCGCTCGTGGCTTCCTCGGTCTGCCAGATGTCCTTGTCGATCTCACGGCGCAATACATGCTGGCACTGCTCGATCTGGATTACAGCGCCTTTCTGGAAATAAGCGATTCCCATGATGTCTCTCCTGTTTGGATTGGATTGAAAACCCGGCGTACTGGCGTCTCGTCGGTCAGTGCCTGGTTGATGTCGATATACAGATGACCTTCCAGCAGCATTCGGCAGATATGGCCTGGCAACCCGGGATGGTGACTATCGTGTTGCAGGGCTCCCCAGGGCAGGGATTTGTATTGCTCGAACATCCGGCGGATACGTTCGCGCTCCAGTGGCGGGATATCCGCGCTGCCCAGACGCTTGATGCGGTCGGCGTTCTCCAGTCTTGGATTCAGTGCCAGATCCTCGGCAAGCATTACCAAGTATTGGTAACCATAATTGGGGAGAAGCGCACTTAGTGATGCAGTCCGCCTGGCGATCTCGGGCCTTGCGGCATCGATGCGTGTCTTGATCTCAACGAGGCATTTCCGGGAGCCGGTGTTCACCAGTACATCTGGATAATGCAGGCACTGCTGATCGTCCAGCAGGTAGTTGATGATGCAAGGCTGCGGCCAGAAGCTTTTGACGCCGGGGCATACATCCAGGAGCAGCATGCCGTTACGTTCGTTCTTCGATTCGCATTGCAGCATGCGCTGCATCTTCCAGCTGGGATACTTACTCGTCATACGCGCGTTGGAGCGCTTGACGACCGGGCGGGCTAACTTGCCGGGTGGGGCAAATCGAATGGCCAAAGGCGGCCGGTGTTGCGATTGATACAGTTCCATATAACCTCCATGATTAACGGAGCGGAGGAACCGGGAAATTCAGGCGTAGGGAGTCCTGTATCGCTGCCGGCACAATCAAGCGCTTTGCAGAGATTTCGGGGTTAAATGCCTGGAACATGGACCGGCGGTTATTGACTTGCCGGGCGTCTGTCGTAGAATGTATTCATGTAGGTTGCAATTACATGATTTTTAAACGGCCTGGGTTTTGGCGAACTTGGGCCGTTTGCATTTAATGTCCCGCGTGGACACACAACATCGCTTCAATTCCTCGTCGTTCTTCCTTTCCAAAAAGTGGCAGCCTTGCGGTTGCCGTCTATGCAAGACAGCCTGTGTTTACTTGCGGCTTTTGCTGTCTTCCAATTCAAATTACCCGACAAACTTCAATAATCAAGAGAGCGTTCTGGTAGCATGATATTTGTCATGAATGTGACACCTTTACCATAAATCCTTATATAAATCGTCCGACTATAGTCGGCATCTGCCAATGACACCTTTGCAACCCCAGAAAAAAAGATCG
>CAZMGQ010000269.1:0-3813 GCA_964565855.1 uncultured Lentisphaerales bacterium
CCAACCGCATCGGCCAGGGCATCGAGTTCGACTACTGCTGCGTGCACGCCGCGCTGGCGCTACGCGAAGACGGTTTCGAGACCATCATGGTCAACTGCAACCCCGAAACCGTCTCCACCGACTACGACACCTCCGACCTGCTCTATTTCGAGCCGCTGACTGTCGAAGACGTGCTGAGCATCTACGAGCGCGAACAGCCCGATGGTGTCATCGTGCAGTTCGGCGGCCAGACCCCTCTCAACATCGCCGACGGACTGGCCGCCAACGGAGTCAAAATCCTCGGCACGCCCCCGGCAACCATCGCCATGGCCGAAGACCGTGACCTCTTCCGTGGCATGATGGCACGGCTGGGCATCCCGATGGCCGAGTCCGGGATGGCAGCTACCATGGAGGAAGCTCTGGCCATTGCCGCCCGTATCGGCTACCCGCTGATGGTACGTCCTTCTTTCGTGCTCGGTGGCCGTGGCATGGAGGTCGTGTACGACGAAAACGATCTGCGCCGCTATGTTGCCGCTGCGGTCGATGTGACCCCCGAACGGCCGATCCTGATCGACCGTTTCTTACACCCTGCACTCGAGTGTGAAGCCGATGCCCTGAGCGATGGCGAAGATGCCTTTGTGCCGGCTGTCATGGAACACATTGAACAGGCCGGCGTCCATTCCGGCGACTCGGCCTGTGTCATCCCCCCGGTCAATATCTCAGCGGAACATCTCGCCATCATCGAGGAAACCACGCGCCGCATCGCCATCGAACTCAGGGTCGTGGGCCTGATGAACATCCAGTACGCCATCGCCGACGACCGGGTCTATGTCCTCGAAGCCAACCCCCGCGCCTCACGGACCGTGCCGCTGGTTTCAAAAGTCTGCAACGTGCCCATGGCACGCCTGGCGACACAACTCATGCTTGGCCGGAGCCTCGGCGACCTGCAGCTCAAGCAGCGTCACATTCCGCACTTCGGAGTCAAGGAGGCCGTCTTCCCCTTCAACATGTTCCCCGAAGTGGATCCCGTACTGGGGCCCGAAATGCGCTCCACCGGCGAAGTGCTGGGCATGGCCGACAGCTTCGGCATGGCTTTCTTCAAAGCCGAAGAAGCCGCCACCCCCGCCCTGCCCACCAGTGGGCGCGTCTTGCTGACGGTCAACGAAAAGAGCGAGGAAGTGCTCAAAATTGCGCGGGAGTTTCTGCGCCATGGCATGACGTTGGCGGCAACCAGGGGAACGCATCGTTTCCTTGCCAAGCACGACATCCAGTCCGATCTGCTCGCCAAACTAGGTGAGGGACGCCCCAACATGGTCGATGCCGTGATGAACCACGAGGTGGCCCTGGTGGTCAACACTCCCGAAGGACGCCTGAGCAAGGTTGACGACTCCTATATCCGCAAGGCCGTCATCAAGTACCATGTACCCTACTGTACCACCCTCGCAGCAGCCTGGGCGGCGGCCCAGGGAATCGGCGCCGCCCGCAGCGGCAGCTCCGGTGTCCGCTCGCTCCAGGAATTCCACCAGTCGATAACGACCCTCGTATAACACCCCCAACCGCCAAGACGCCAAGAGCGCCAAGTAGGGGGAAAAAGATTGTAGAACAGGCATTCCTGCCTGTTTCTGGGGATGACGAACACAGGCGGCAAGGACGCCATGACACTGCGACACCATGACCCCCGGAGTCACAGAGTCGGGAGTCCGGGGTCACTCTGCATCAGCCAACACTGGGACCGCAGGGCTCCGTACCTGCAGGTTTCGGCCGTCAGGCCGCATAGCGTAGTGACACTCGTCCCTCCCCATCCCGCCGGGGACGGCGGTCTCCAGGCCTTGGCGTCCTTGGCGCTCTTGGCGGTTGTTTTATTTTTTGATGCAGGTACGGAGCCCTGCGTTCCCAGTCGGACGAGGTGACACTCGTCCCTCCCTTTCTGCGTTTTTCCGCGTTTTCTGCGGTTGTTTCATTTTTTTGATGCAGGTGCGGAGCCCTGCGGTCCCAGTCAGTCCGCACGCCGGATGATTCTCACAAAACCCGCACCTCAAGCTCTAGCGGAGTTTCAACGCGGCTGGCGGCTATTGTGGCGAGTGCCAGCACGTCGGAAGCGGTGGCACCGGTTTCGGTGGCAATGATGTTGGCATGTCGCTGCGTAATGCGGGCTCCACCGACACGCAGCCCCTTGCAGCCGGCCTGATCCAGCAGATGCCCCGCGCTTGCCCCGGGCGGATTGCGGAAGACCGATCCGGCCGTACGTAACCCACCGAGTTGCAGCCGTTTCTGCCGTACCCGCTGACGCTCCGAAGCCACCGCTTCGCGGCTGCTGCGGGATAAAGACAGCGTAGCTGACAGGACAATGCAGTCGTTCAACCTGCGGCACGAGCGATAGGCAAAATCCAGTTCATCCCGCCCGAGCATGATATGGCGGCCTGCACTGTCGAGCACCTCAACCGACTCAACATACTCGCCGATCTCCCCGCCACAGGCTCCGGCATTCATGGCCAGCCAACCCCCGACCGTACCAGGTATGCCCTCCATAAACTCCAGCCCGCCGAGTCCCTGTTCTTCGAGAAACCCCAGCAGCCTGCCACCGCGGCAAGCGGCACCGACTGTTATCAGACACTGCCCATCTTCCGCTTCGGCACCGTCCACCTCCAATGTGGCGAATCCCTCACCGGTCAACTGGATCAAAACCCCTCCATAGCCGGTATCGGGGACCAGCAGGTTGCTGCCACCACCGATGACTGTCCGGGGCAACTGCCTGGCATCACACCAGGCCAGCAACTTCGCCAGCGCGGTCCTGTTATGGATACGGGCCAGCAATCGCACAGAACCACCGACTCCCAACGTGCAGAAACTTGCGGCTGAACAATCAACCCGCAAGTCGGCACCTTCGATACGGGGCAGCTCAAGCACCGGCAGGGGCATAGTCTCACAGTCGGCCGCCCGCTGCGCCAGTTTAACCACATCGCCGGCTCCGACAATCAGCACCAGATCACCCGGCTGCACCGTGGCACGCAGCAAATGCCAGGCGGCCTCCATGGATTGTGCCAAGACAGGTCGTGGAATGGTGGCAGAGTCCGGACTCTGCCGCAGAAACTCCGCATAAAGATCGGCACTGGTGCCGCCGGGACATGGGACTTCGGAAGCGGCGAAGACCGGCAACAGCAGCAGTTCATCCGCTCCGACAAAAGCCGACGGAAAGCCCCGCCCGAGAGCGAGGGTGCGGCTGTAACGGTGTGGCTGGAAGAGGGCCAGAATGCGCTTTGCTCCCTGCAGACGGGCCATGGAAATCAAGGCTTCGACTTCCACCGGATGGTGGGCATAGTCGCTGACAACCCGCACTCCATCGCTGCGCGGCACCTCGTCGAAGCGGCGGTCGGGCAGGGCCAGCACATCCTGCAGCAGCGGCAGAGTCTGCTCGGGCGGACGGTCGAGACAGGTCATGACAGCCAGGGCGGCCAGGGCGTTGGAAACATTGTGGAGCCCCGGCACCGCCAGGCGGCAACGGCCCAGTTCACGCCCGTCGAGTGTCAGAGTGCAGTCAGTTCCGGCGGCATCCGGTACCATATCCACAGCCCGCAGGCGGGATTCGGGGTGTTGGCCGAAAGAAAAGGTATTTGGCAGTTGGTGGCAGAGTCTGTGGGCCGTACTGTCGTCGCGGTTATAGATGACAGTACCGGTTGTCTGACTGATGACAGTTGCAAAGACGGCGTGGAAGGCAGCTTCGTCGGCAAAGTGCTCCATGTGATCGTAATCGATATTGGTCACGACACAGATGCGGGGCCAGTAGAGGGCCAGAGCTCCGTCGCTTTCGTCACACTCGGCCACAAAATGTGCTGC
>CAZMGQ010000270.1:0-3805 GCA_964565855.1 uncultured Lentisphaerales bacterium
GAAGGCCGCCCGGCGGTCAGCTTTCCACACGGCTCCAGGGGCAAAGCGGTGGAGGCATCGATCGCCGTCTGGGGTGCCGGCGATCTGGCCTTTATCGGGCTGCCCGGCGAAACAGTCAGCGAGTACCGCGATATCTTTGGCTCCCAAAGCCCCTTCAAACATACTATTCTGGTCTCCCTGACCAACGATTATCTCGGATATTTTGCAACCGATGCCATTCTGCGCGAGGGTGCCTACGAGGCCCGGATGTGCCCCCTGAATCCCATCCAGGAAGTTCTGACGCACAAGGGACGCTCGGCTCTTGCGGCTCTTGATCGCCAGTTGCGTCGAAACAGGTGAATATGTCATGCTGACAACAACTTCTTTTCTGGCCGTGCTCAACACACTGGCACCGGTCTTTCTAATTGTGCTGCTGGGGGCCATTTTGCGCGGCTCGGGGTTCCTGACCGAGGCTTTTTCAACCGTCCTCAACAAGTTCATCTTCTGGGTAGCTTTGCCCTGTCTGCTCTTTACCACCATCGCTGGCAGCAGTTTCGACCCTAAAAGTATCGATGCTTCGGTGGTCATGCTGCTGAGCACCCTGATAATTGCCGCTGTGGCCTGGTTCGGGGCACCGCTTTTAGGTATTGCGCCAGCCAGCCGCGGTTCCTTCACCCAGTCGGTCTTTCGCAGCAACAACGCCTATGTCGGTCTGCCGGTAGTGATGGCGGCTTATGCCGGTTTGGGCCGGGCCGACAGCGTCCATTCGCTGGCGATGCTGACGCTGGCACCGACACTGATTCTCTATAACGTGCTGGCGGTGGTGGTACTGACGCCCTTCGGCTCCGATGATGAACAGTCGCAGGGCATTCCCTGGGGGCGCATTGTCCGGGGCATTCTTTCCAATCCGCTGATCGTGGCCTGTGTGCTGGGGGGGATTGCCCTGACAGTCAAGCTCGAGTTTCCCACCGGTGCCGATCGGACGCTAAAATCGCTTGCCTCGATGGCCGGTCCCGGTGCCCTGATTGCGCTCGGCTCATCGCTGACGCGCGAACGTATGCGCGCCTCGATACGTGCCGCCCACTTTGCCAGCCTGCTCAAGCTGGTTGTCTGTCCCGCCATCGGCTGGGTGGTAGCGATGGCTTTCGGACTCGACAGCGATGCACGTTTTATAACCCTGATTTACCTGGCCAGCCCGACCGCTGTGGCCTCTTTTGTGATGGCGCAGAGCATGAAGGGCGACGCCGTTCTGGCCGGTGGCTCGGTGGCTGTGAGTACGGTTTATTCCGTGCTGGCACTGGCCGCTGTGCTATTGATTGCCGGACCGGGAGCGGATGGGCGGACAGACGTCAGAGTTCTCTCCTCCGATGCTCCTGCGATGGCTGCCGTTGATGCAATCCCGGTGTCGGCTCGGCCCGGCATTGCGGTCAGCATCATGCCGCAGCAGGGCATCGTGCGCCGGATTGCAGGAGACACGGTTGCAATCGAAACGCTGGTTGGTCCGGGACAGGACCCCCACACTTACGAACCGACTCCGCGACAGCTCGTGCGTCTCTCCGGTGCGGAAGTGCTCTTCACCATCGGCCTGCCTTTCGAACGTACGCTGGTGGCCAAGCTGGCGGCCAGCCATCCGCAGCTCACGTTCTGCGATGCCGCCGCCGACTATCCGCTCATGCCGATGGATGGAGATGGACATGCTCACGGGAGTCCCGCCGCCGCCCTTTCCGATCCCCATCTCTGGCTGTCCCCGAGCGGCATCGTCCATCAGGCGGCGATTATCACGGAAAAACTGAGCGAACTTTATCCGGACGAGGCTGCAACTTACCGTGCCAATTTCGACAAACTGGCGGCGGAAGTGGGCGAGTTCGATCTCCGGGCCGCCGCCGCTCTGGCTCCCCATGCCGGACAGCCGCTCTTTGTCTATCATCCTGCCTGGGGACACTTTGCCGCTGCCTACGGCCTGCGGCAGGTGGCAATCGAAAAACACGGCGGGGCCCCCGGTGCGAAACATGCCGCCAACCTGCTGGAAGCTGCCGCAGCCGCCGGTATCCGCGGAGTGCTGGTCGAGAGCGATACCGAAGCCGGCCGAGTGGCGGCCCTTTTTGGCCGTCAGAAGGAGATAGAGGTTAAAAAAATCCGCCCCCTGGAGTCTGACCCGCTGCAGTTGCTGGATCATACTCTGGAGGCGGTGTTGCAGGTGTTGCCACCCGCTGTTGTGGCAGATTAGGCGTTGGCCTTCAGGCGCCGTGCGATTTCGGCGACGTGGCGTCCCTGGAATCTGGCACCTTCGAGGTCGATTTCGCCGGGCGTCCGCGAGCCGTCGGAACCGGCAATCGTCGAAGCCCCGTAGGGTGAGCCGCCGACAATGCCATCGACCGACATCTGGCCCTGGAAACTGTAGGGCAGCCCGACAATCATCATGCCGTGATGCAGCAGGGTGGTGTGGAAGCTGAGCAGTGTTGATTCCTGACCGCCATGTTGCGTGGCCGAGGAACCGAAGGCACTGCCGACCTTGCCGATCAGCGATCCCTGCACCCAGAGGCCGACTGTCTGGTCGAGAAACGCCCGCATTTCGGCACACATCATGCCGAAACGGGTCGGTGTCCCGAAGATAATGGCATCGGCTTCGGGCAGTTTGGCCGGATCGGCATAGGGCAGGTGGGCAAACGCGGCCCGGGCCTTGGCGGCACCTTCGCGCTTGTTGATTTCATCTTCATTCAACGGGGCCACCTGTTCGAGCAGGACCTCGACCCCTTCGACACTGCGTGCGCCTTCGGCGACAGCCTCTGCCAGCTTGTGGACATGGCCATACACGCTGTAGAAAACTACTTTTACAACTGTTTTACTCATTTCAAACCTCACTTTCGATAAAAGAAAGCGTCATGCTAGTATTTTGAGTTGATTATTTCAAGTATTGATTTAGTCCTAAATGATGGGGCCGGTGGTTTCGGGTTATGAGAGTATCTGTTGCAGGCTGGCGGGGCATAATATATGGTTAAGGCTTTCTTGCCGTCAGATACGGCGTGGGAGACAAAATGAGAATATTATCGGGAATCCAACCTTCAGGAAAACTGCACCTGGGAAACTATTTTGGCATGATGCGTCCGGCACTGGAGTTGCAGGAAAAAGGCGAAGCTTTTCTGTTTATAGCCAACTACCATGCCATGACCACTGTCAGCGATGCCGCACAATTGCGGACCGATACGCTGGATGTGGCGCTCGATTTCCTGGCCTGCGGGCTTGATCCCGAACGGACTGTTTTTTTCCGCCAGAGCGATGTGCCCGAAGTACATGAGCTGACCTGGATACTCTCGACTCTGACCCCGATGGGGCTGTTGGAACGCTGTCACTCCTACAAGGACAAGCTGATGCGCGGACTAGACGCCACGCACGGGCTCTTCGCCTATCCGGTGCTGATGGCGGCCGACATTCTGCTCTATCAGTCGAACATCGTGCCGGTGGGACGTGATCAGAAGCAGCATGTCGAGGTGACGCGTGATCTGGCGCTGAAGTTCAACCACCGCTACGGCGACGTTTTCACCATTCCCGAGCCCTCCATCCGGGACGAGGTGGCGATCGTGCCCGGAACCGATGGCCAGAAGATGTCCAAGTCCTACAACAACACGATTGACCTCTTCGGCAGCGCCAAACAGACCAAGGCGGCCATCATGAGCATTGTCACGGACAGTACGCCGCTCGAAGAGCCCAAGGATCCCGAGGCCTGCGACGTCTATGCGCTTTACAAGCTCTTTGTTTCGCCTGATAAAGCGGCGGTCATGGCCGACAAGTTGCGGGCGGGTGGCTATGGCTACGGTCATGCCAAGAA
>CAZMGQ010000271.1:0-3792 GCA_964565855.1 uncultured Lentisphaerales bacterium
TATTTCGTTGTCGAACACAACGGCGACATCTATCCCTGCGACTTCCATGTCCGACAGGACCTCCTGCTGGGCAACATCATGCAGGACGAATGGGAAACTCTGCAAAACTCTTCCATTTACCGCAACTTCGCCGCCGCCAAAACGGCCTGGAGCCCCGCCTGCGAGGTTTGCCCCTGGCAGCGCTTCTGCAACGGCGATTGCCCCAAGAACCGCCCCGGCGACAGTACCACCCTCAGTCACCTCTGCAGCGGCTGGAAGAAGTTTTATGCCCACACCATGCCGCGTTTCGAGGAGCTGGCCCAGGAAATCCGCCGTTCACGCCGCAGATTCTGAACTTGATTTTCGGCACCCGGTCGTCAAAACTCAACCGCATGAAACACACCCTTCTGGCCGGCCTGTTGTCCAGCGTCCTGGCAACCCTCACTTTTGCAGCACCGCAACCGAAGTTGGAGAATCCGTTCGTCTTTACCGATGAGGAAGCCCGTATCAGCACAGGCATCCGCGCGGAAGAGACCGCCTGCCATGTTTCAACCATCACCGCAAAAGGTTTCGGTCCAAAACGCACCGCAATGCTTCAGGTCGTCGATGGGATTGTCACCGTACAACCGCTGGCCGAAGGCATACACCGGGTCGATCTGGGACCACCGGTCAATAGCCAGGTCCGTTTTCTCGCCATCACACCGCCGGCCGCATTGAATGCCGAAAAAGTAACCAGACAGTTGCCACGCCGTGGAAAGGCTCTGCTTGTGGGAGAGCCGTTTACCATGCTTGTTATGGGCGACTCGGTTTCCCACACGGGCGAATACGGAACAATGCTCGCCAGAATGCTGGAACGTGCCACCGGCAATACAAAAATCAGGGTAGTCAAGAAGGCATATTCGGGACGTTCGGTCGATGCTACAGTCCGGCATTTCGACCGTGATACCACAGATCTCCAGCCCGATCTGGGGCTGCTGATGTACGGGCTCAACGACCAGCTCAGTTTTGCACCATTCCGGGCCTATGTGGAACAGTGCACCTGGGTAACAGAGCAACTTTCCGAGCGTTTCGGGGCCGACACGATCTTTCTCCAGCCGACCCCGCACATCGATACCATGCGAACGGCGCCGGATGGCACAAGAAAACCGGCAGAATTTGCCTTTCGCACGATCGGATTCGCCGGCACCCTGTCCGATCTGGGGACGAAGCTCAATGTCCCGGTGGCCGAAACGTTCCGGGCGATGTGGGGCAGCGGCAAAAACTCGGTCGACGAATCGGCAGTGGCTCTCTGGCCGTTCTATCCACAGAGTTACCGCGAGCCCTTCAGCACCCTGCTCGAGAGTACTGGAAAGGGCGACACAATCCACCCCAACGCTCTGGGACACCTTCAAATTGCCAGGGCAGCGTTTAACACTATCGGGGGAGTCAAAGATACTCCGCCACTCACTGTTTTCGGCAGCAGCAGGTGGACTGCCGATGGTGTCGTTTCCAAAATCAGCGTTGCCAACAGCAGTGACAAGGCCCGTTCCGGACGGCTGGAGCCCTATCCACCGACTGAGGCAAAAATTGCCGGCCCCGCTACAGTGCCTTATGAGCTTCAACCGGGAGAGAGCCTGGATTTTGAAGTGAGCTGGCCGGAAGCAAAAACTCCTGAAGATCTGCTCCATTTTCCCAATGATATCTATCTCAATCAGGATCTGACCCCTGTTTTCGTGGTCGATTTCTCGGATGGCGGCAGCCGGGTTTATTCCGCTTCATGTCCGTTCGCCGTGAGAGGCGATTTTAAAACACGCCGCATTGTGTCCACAGGGCGCGAGGTCGTGACAACCCTGCAGACAAAAGAAGGCGAACGCGAGAAGATAATACTGATCCCGGAAGGCAGTTTGGCGGGCCGGATCCCCTTTGTTGAAAAATTGACCACTGACGGACAGACTGGATATGTAGTTGCCGAGGCTGTCTATACAGCCGTCGCAATTGCTCCGGTCGGCGAAGCGGAGATCGATGGTCGGCTGGAGGAATGGGACGATCAACCTTCCGTACCGGTGGGACTTCCATGTCAGGCCCGCGGCTGGCGCGGCCCGCTGGACAACCGTTCAACCCCCGCTGAAGCACGGGCTGACTTTTTCTTCAAGTCGGGCCGCGATGGAATCTACCTTGCCATGCGCGGCGAGGGAGATCCGACAGGCGATACAATCACGGTCTTCTTCGACCCGCGCGTTCCTGCTCAGCTCGGTTATGTCGGCCCATACTACTGGGTAAACCTCACATTTGAGCCCGCCGGCCGCATCAGGGCGTCAAAGGGCGAAACCAGTGTCACCGGAGAAGGGCTGAAAGGAGCCTGGCTGCCGACAGAAACCGGTTTGGAGGCTGAATTTTTTGTCCCTTATACCGTCTTCAATACCACGGCCTGGCCGCAGTCCGGCGATCTGGGGCTCTCAATCGTCTGGCGTCACAAACATGCCGATGGCAGGGTGACACGCCTGACTTGGTCCGAGAATGGTCACGAATGGAACCCCCGTTGGTATGGCATCGTCCAGCGTACCGCCCCGGATGAACAGGCCCCCACACGTTACATGGTCCGCATAAGATAGCAGCTAAATTAACCCGTCAACGCTTCGGCATTACAGAGCGCGGCACTGTCCAGACTCTGCCACGGTGTTTCCGGGAGGAGCGATTGTCACCTCACCCCGGGACCGCAGGGCTCCGTACCTGCAGCACAGAGGCACACCAGCCCTGGGATCCCCGAGCGCTGTCTCGGGACAAAAGAAAGCAAAACCGTAATCTCGCAAACCAAACGCCAGATTACAGCCTGCGGCACTGTACCGACCTTACCACCATCTACGCAAATAACCGTCAGATTTCCATAATAAAGATTTTTATTATGGTATTCGACAAATATCTTTTTCGATATTACAAATTTTCAAATATAACTTTCATCATTCCACGCCACTGTAATCTTGCAAAGCAAATGCCAGATTACGGTATGAAAGCGAAGCATGTAGTGAATGTCAGTCAAGATTTGGCTAACTGCATCGACAATTCTAACTTTGATTGTGTTCTGATCCAGCGTTTACAGACTGTACAACAGGCATTCTTGCCTGTTCAGAAAAAGATAAAACACAGCAAGAAAGACTGTAATCTTGCAAACCAATCGCCAGATTACAGCCTGCGGCACTGTCCAGACTCTGCCACACTCTGTAATCTGGTAATATTGACGATTGGCCATGTGTATGAGTTTCCTCAGTTACTCCCATTTCGCATCGCGTACAAATTGAATTTGCCGGCGCAGGTCTTCACTGAAACCGTTCAAGTCTTCCATTTTCATCATTCCCGCACTGAGCATGAGGAGAATAAAATCCGTCATACTTGAACGTGTATGTCCATCCAGACACCGTCTCAAGGTGCGAGCCACTTCCCGAGCTTTTTTTTCGGCGTTCCAGAAACGCTCCGTATCGCTCTTGTCCGCCTCACACAGCAGACGAATGATATTTACATTTTCCTCCGCCAGATACCGCTCCCGCAGGATCGGCGCCATTTCGCGAAACTTCTTCCAATCTGATTTCATGGGGATTTCCTCCGGTCATTGTCTTCTCGCGGACTCAGAACAAAGATCGACACCAAGGCTATGATAATCGTAATTATGTTCGCCAACGACCAGAATTGCCGCGTCAGGTGAATTCTGACGAAGGGATTGTAAACAACTGCCGTAACGCCGAGTATCCAGGCCCAACCCTGTTTCTGTTGAACAAGAGCCTGAAATGTCAGAAACGCAAACACTGCACAACAGATAACCCTCAGAAACATGTAGTATCC
>CAZMGQ010000272.1:0-3788 GCA_964565855.1 uncultured Lentisphaerales bacterium
AGCCCGGCGAATCCTGGGAATATGCCGTCGCCACCCATTGGCTGATGCGCATCGGTATCATGATCGTTCTGGGCGGCATCGCCTTCTTTCTGAAGTACTCTATCGAACGCGGCATCATCGGTCCGCTCGGCCGTGTCGTGCTTGCGATTGCCGTCGGTCTGGCCCTGATCACTGCCGGGGTACGGCTGCTCTTCAAAAAGTACCACCTGCTGGCTCAGGCCCTGGCAGGAGCCGGTTTTGTGACTCTCTACTTTGCCTTCTTCTCGGCTTCGACCCTCTATCAACTGCTGCCGGCCGGAGCCGCTTTCGGCATGATGGTCGTGGTGACAGCCGCTACCGGCATTATGGCGGTACTCTACGAGACTCCCGGCATCGCCCTGGTCGGCCTGATCGGCGGCTATGCCACGCCGTTGCTGATCGGCAGCAGCGATGTTGACCCTCTCTTCTTCTATACTTATGTCCTGCTGATCGGTTGTGGCGTTCTCGCCATTTCGCTCGTCCGGAACTGGAATTACTTCAACGGCATGTCCATGCTGGCCGGTTACGCCCTGGCTTTCATCTATTCCCTGCGAACCTATGCATACGACCTGATGACAGCCGATCTCATCTTTCTTTCGTCAATTCATCTGCTGTTCCTGCTCGCAATGGCACTCTCCCACTTGCGGGTCAAACGCCGCAGCTCAGTCTTCGAATGGATCGGACTCAGCCTGAATGCCATCCTCTACTGTACCTGGGCTTTTCTGCTCTTCAATCCCGTATTCGGTCGCCACAGTACGGGGCTGGTGGCCCTGTCCCTGGCGGCAGTGTATGTGCTGCTGAGCTGGCTCTATCTCCAACATGCCGGGGATGACCGGGTGGCACAATCGATCATGATCGCCCTCGGTGCCGCCTTTCTCACCCTGACACCGGTCTTTATCCTGACCGCCAAATGGCTGACCTTTGCCTGGGCACTGCAGGCACTGATCTTTGCCATGATTTCCAAAAATACCGGCGTGCGCTTCTTCGGGCGGGTATCACTGCTGATTTTCACCCTGGCGATCGTGCGCGGACTGACCTACGACTTCCGGGAGTTTTATATCCATCCGGCTCCCGTCGGTCTCACTCCCTACTGGAAAGTCATGTTCGAGCGTTTCCTGCTTCTGGGCGGCCTGCCGGCAACTCTCCTTTATGCCCGTCATCTGGTGCGCCAGCATCGTCATGCGGGTAAAGTCCTCGGTCTGGCACTGTTTCTTCTGTGGCTCATGCTGACCTATGAGTCGCGCCTTCTGGCCGGACGCTTTGCACCCGACTTCTATCAGGCCTCCAACACCGTCACCTGGACTGTCTTTGCCTTTGTCCTCCTCTTCAGCGGCATTCGCAGCCGCGGTCGCTGGCTGCGCTGGTTCGGCTTGGGGCTCTTCGGCCTGGCTGTTGCCAAGCTGCTGCTCCTCGACCTGGCCGACCTCGATACGATCTACCGTACCGTGGCCTCCATCGCCACCGGCATCCTGCTGGTATTCGGCTCCGTCCTCTATCTGAAGTATCGCCACCATTTCGCGGAAGAGGATCAGCCTGCCTCCTCCACCGGATCTGCTACGAAAGATGAAGCTCATGCGTAAAACTCCGCTCCTGTTACTCGCCATTTTTCCGGCTCTCTGCAGCCCGGCTTCTCCGACCCCCAAGGGTGGTTTCTGGCGCGAAATTATCGGCCAGAGCAGCAATCAGGCGGCCGTGGTTTCGGTCGAGCTGGATTCCCACACCTTCAACCACTCTCAGGACAGATGGGCCGACCTGCGGGTAATCAACCGCAAAACCGGCAGCGAGGTGCCGCGCCTTGTAGAGCCGCTGCGCAACTACAAACGCACCGAGAAAATCATCCGCCATCCTGTTGCCATCCAGCGGGTAGAGCAATTGCCCGATGGCGGTCTCGCAGCCGTATGCAGTCTCGATCAACACATAAAAGTCAGCCTCACAGGTCTCAGGATCGAAACGCCGCTCACCGATTACGAACAGAGCGTGCAGGTGTTGCTACCTGCGGGGCAAGACGACTGGCAGCCCCATGGCACGATCCAGCTTCTCTACGATTACAGCCGCTATGCCAATGTCCGCAAAAACGAAATTGAGTTCCCCGCCTTTACCAACCTCACTTTCAAACTGATATTAGGCAAAGCCGACGATCAGCTCTTTTCGCGCCAGCGCACCATTACCGAAGAACATGACGCCAATGCTGCCAAAGAACGCGGGATCAAACGCTACCAGGTCGAGCAACGTCCCTTCCGTATCGACAACATCTCTGCCGAAGACACACGGATCGAGTTCGAGCCGGGCCCGCTCATGACGACCGATCTGCCGCTGCCGCAATTCAGCAGCCAAACATCGACCCGCAAAGGCACCACCAGCCTCACAATCGAAACTTTCAATTGGCCGCTTGTGAATTTGAGAGTCGAACCCGAGCAGCAGAATTTTGAACGGACAGTTGCCCTTGCCAAACCCACCGCCACTGGCTGGCAGACAATCACGCGGAGTAAAATCAGCCAGGTCAGTCTGCCGGGCATGGCCGGGCACGATGCCCGTACAATCACGTTCGATGAAACCCGTGCCGACAAGCTGCGCCTGACGATCGATAATCACGACAATCCGCCGCTGACTTTCAAGCCCGACAGCCTCAGTGCCAGTCACATCCGCTACCAGATGCTCTTCATCGCCGAACCGGGATGCGAGTACTCACTTTACTACCGCCATCCCGAACCTCAGCCCATGCCGCGCTACGAAGAAAACATTCTCCTTTACCTGCGCGAAGGGCGTTCGGCCGTCACCTGGGAACTGGGCGAAGCTTCTACTGTCAGTGCGGACAGCTTCTGGTTGCGGTTGCGTTACTTCGTCGTCGGTCATGCCATGTTACTGGCTTCGATCGTCATCATCATTGCGCTCGGCCTCCTGTTGCTGCAAGCCGCCCGCAAAATGAAAGCCACCAACCCCGACACCGATGCCGCCTGACAGGAGAACATCCCCGCGCGACGTGAGGGAAACAAACCTCTGAAAGCGCAGAAAGACGCGGAAGTAACGCCTTGTAGCTTTGTCCCCAAGTTCCCATCTACATAGTCGATGAACTCGGGAGGGGCAAGTGTCACCTTGCCCTGCGGATGACGTGACGGGTATCCCTCCCTTTCCTTGCTCAAAAAGAGGGTGAACATCCCTGCTAATCGGTAAACAAACCAACGACTACACAGACAGGATAGTATAACAGACATTTTGTCTGTTCAGGGGAAGTCATGGAACGGCCCTTGGGAGAGGCACAGGCAGGAATACCTATGCTACAATCAAGGCCTGCGTGGATCGGCATAGCTGCTCCCTGCGATTTATGACCTCTCGTACAGCCTTATCACCAGGGCGTTGCGCTGCTGAAAGTATTGAGCTTGCTGGAAGCACTGAGCTTGTCGAAGTGTCGAAGTGTCGAAGTATCAACGCCGTATGAAATGGCGACTTCAAGAGATGTCAAAGCTTATGGATGCAACTTCCGTATAAAGCTGACTTCAATCTCAATGTAGAAAACTCAAACATATCCGTAACGTCGCTCTAACACGCTGCTCTGCAAGATGTTGCATGTTAGCGTTCTCAACAAACAAAATATTGTTCGACATGCTGATTTTTTGTTAAACTTGAGATAGCAGGCAGGGTGTTACTCTTGTGAAGTCAGCACCGGCCCGTTGGGCAGCAAGAGAATGAATATATCAGTAAATTCAATCGCTGTCACTATATGGCTGCTCCTCACCATCGCGTTGTTCAATGGTTGGGACAGCCCGTTGAAA
>CAZMGQ010000273.1:0-3788 GCA_964565855.1 uncultured Lentisphaerales bacterium
AGTCTGGGCCGGACAGCGAAATAGCCGGAACCATCTCATACTTCCGGACAGTCGCAGAAGCACCCCCGCCGCCCCTCCGAGAGGCCGGCCCACTCCTGCACCCCGAAATTGGGCGTGGCAAGATCGAGGTGGACATTGGCGGCATGACCTACCGGCGAGACATCGCCCGGTCCATGCCAGGCGGTGCGGACATCGTGGGCCTCGCAGAGGCTGGCGAGCTTGCGTGCCGGTGCGAGACCGCCGATCTGGCTGATGTGAACGCGGATATAGTCGATCAGACGTCCGGTAATCAGAGGCAGCCATTCGTGCGGATTGTTGAACAGTTCGCCCATCGCCTGGGGGGTGGCACACTGGCTGCGGATCATGCGGAACCATTCGATCTGTTCCGGTGCCAGGGCATCTTCCAGGAAGAAGAGGTCGTAGGGTTCGAGTGCCTTGGCGAGGCGTACGGCGTCGATGGGCGGCAGACGCTCGTGGACATCGTGCAGCAGCTTGACCTCGGGACCGAGCTGCTGACGCAGATGTTCGAATAGCGGCGGTACACTGCGGGCATAGGCGGCGGGGTCGTAATAGGCGCCCGGCAACGCGCCCTCGGGCTGGTGCAGGGGCTGGCCACGGCCGCCGTAGCCGCCCATCTGGCAGCGGATGTAGCGGTAGCCCTGCTCCATCAGGGCTCTGGCGCTATCGGCCACCTCCTGCGGTTCACGACCATCGGCATGTCGGTAAACTGCCGCAGCTTCGCGGCAGCGACCGCCAAAAAGCTGATAGAGCGGCATGCCGGCCAGTTTGCCCTTGATATCCCAGAGAGCCATATCGACACCCGAGAGGGCGTTGTTGAGGACCGGGCCGTTGCGCCAGTAGCTGCTGACCATGGCGGTCTGCCAGATGTCTTCCGAGCGCAGGGGGTCCTTGCCCTTGAGGAAGGGGCGGAGAAAATCATCGACGGCACTACGTACCGCCAGATGCCGCTGGGTGAAGGTGGCACAGCCGAGGCCGTAGAGCCCCGGTTCGGAAGTCTCGATCTTGACGACGATCAGATTGATACCTGCCGGTGCTGTCAGGATTGTCCTGACATCCCTGATTGTGATTGCACTCATTGGTTTGTTCCTTCCGGTTTTGCAAGACCTGCTTTCTGTGCAGCATTACGTTTGGCCCCCCAGGGGACGGCATTGTCCGGAACATCCCATTCCGGCATGCCGGGGAGGATCAGGCCACCATCGATCCGGATTGTAATGCCGGTAATGTATGAGGCCTTGTACGAGGCCAGCCAGGCGACTGTCTGACCGACATCTTCCGGCGTGCCGAGACGGCGCAGCGGAATCCGGGCTGCCAGTGCGGCCAGGTACGGATGCTGCTGCTGGAGTTCGAGCGAGGCAGTGGCACCGGGTGCCACACAGTTGACCCGGATGTTGTATGGAGCATATTTAAGAGCCAGCGACTCGGTGGCCCGTTTGAGTGCCGCCTTGAGTCCGCCATAGTAAGCATCGTCCGGGTAAGCACGTTCGCCACGGGTTGAGGTGATATTGATGATTGAGCCGCCGGCACCACGGTCGATCATGTGGCGGGCGGCTGTGGCACTGGCTTGCAGGACGGCCTTGAAATTGAGGTTGAAGAGCAGCTCCAACTGTTCCATGTCCTCGTCAACCTCCGGATTGAAGCGTGTCACGCCGGCGTTGTTGACGAGCAACTCCAGACCACCCAGCTCTGCGGCCGCCTTTTCGACCACTTCGCGAGCGACATCTGGCAGGCTCAAATCCCCCTGAATGATGCAGCAGCGTCTGGCGAAGCGGTCTTTGATTTCGGCCGCCACGGCTTCGGCCTGCTGCCGCTGGGTGGCGTAGGTGATGGCGAGATCGTAGCCTTCGGCGGCCAGCACCAGGGCGATCCCGCGCCCGATGCCGCGGCTGCCGCCCGTAACCAGCGCTCTACGGGTGGTGACAGGTGTTTTGTCGGCGTCCTTCTGTTCAGGATTCATGGCGAGCCGCATCCTCCGGCATGGCTGATTTTCTCTGTCAGACCAGTTGTTTCACATAGGGCGCCAGCACATCGGCCAGCAGATTATCGGTCGGGAAGGGTTCGGTCAGATGCTGGCGGAAGCTCTCGGCATATTTCACGCCACAGAGTTTGCCGATACGTTCGGCCGAGTGGCGGTTGGAGTCGAGCAGACTGCCGGAACCATGGTGAGCATCGAGCCAGGCGGACTGGCTTTCGTGGCTGGCAAACGCCTGCTGCCTGCGCTCAAAGCCCTCCTCGATATCGATATGCAACGAACCGATGATCGGATTGCCGTAACGGTCGATTCCGTGGGTGGGTTCGCAGTAGTAGAGGTGCGGAATCGGGGTGTCGAGGGGCGGCAGTTTGGTTTCGAGCTTGGGGGCACCAGCGGCAAAGCAGGCCACCCAGGCGAGGCGGGCGGCTTCCTGATGATCGACGTGATAACACTCCGGTGAAGTCGTCAGGACGATGTCGGGCTTGAAGTCGCGCAGCAGGTCAACGGTCAGCTTGAGGTTTTCCGGTGAATAAACCACCTCCAGATCGTGGATGCCGACCCAGGCCAGATCGGCACCCATGATTTTGGCGCCGATTTCCGATTCGCGCAGGCGTGTTTCGCGCGTCTCTTCGCAGGAGGCTGAAACTGTGCCGTACTCGCCGCCGGTCAGGAGGCCGACCCTGATGCGCCAGCCGCGATCGGCCAGCAGGGCCAGGGTGCCGCCACAGTAGCTTTCGGCATCGTCGGGGTGGGCCATGATGGTAAGCAGACGTGGTTGTCGGGTCATATTTCTCCTGTGTGCAAGTATCGTGGAAGAGGTGTTGTCGGGGGTCAGGGGGCTGCTTCAGCCGGGGCCCGGGCGGTAATCAGCGCCCGGTCGGGGGTCACATCGGGGCTGGTGATGGCCACCAGGTCAACATTGCAGCCATGGCCGCTGATGTTGGTCAGGCGGATCTGGTTGGCACCAGCTTTGAGGTGTATCAGGAAGGGATGATCAGCAGAGGGATCGGGCAGGGTATAGAGCTGCCAGTCGTCAGTACTACGCGACCAGCCACCGGTGGCTGCCGTGCGCAGGATGGCCTCGGGATCCGGTACCGTACCGTTGACTTCGAGGAGTCGTTCGCCACCCTGGAGTGCCGAGCAGTAGATCAGGCTGAGGTTGTAGTAGCCTTCGGCGGGGACTTCGAAAGTCCATTCCAGCCAGTGGCCGATATTGTCCCAGCTCGAAAAGACCGTTCCGCTGGCACCGACACGACCGGGAGCGGGATTGATCTTGCCGCCACCCTGGGCACTGACGGCCAGGCCACGTGTGACGAGGATGGTGTTGGCCGGTGCGGTTTTTTCAAGGGCGGCAGCCGTGCGGGCCTCGGAACGTTCGCGGGCTTCGGCTTCGGCTTTGGCGGCGGCGGCGTCCAGTTCGGCCTGACGCTGTTGCAGCATCTGCTGGCGGGTTTCGAAGAGGCCGGCGAAGTCCGGTGCGGCGATTTCGGCGCGCGAAGCCGGTGGCAGAGTCAGGACCATGCCTCCCGGGACGCTCTGCGGGGAAAGTTGCTCCAGACGGCGGGCGTCCTGGTCGATCCGCCAGACGGTATAGCCAGCGGGCAGGGCCATGGTGAGGGTGACCTGGGCGGCTGCGGGTGAGGGGTTGCCGAGGATCCAGGCTTTGTCATTCATCTGTTCGACATAGGCCAGTCCGGGCTCGGAGCGTCTGAGTTCGCAACCCTTGAGGCTGAGGCTGGTGCCGCCGGCGATATAGGCGGCGCTCACGACATCGCCCCGGTGACGAATGAAGACCTGC
>CAZMGQ010000274.1:0-3774 GCA_964565855.1 uncultured Lentisphaerales bacterium
GATATTCACTTCATCTCGCTTTCAGTATTCACCAAAACTGGGAGTTACGGTTTAACCGCCACTGGCGAGCGGTTACTTGCCGATGCCGGCAAGATCAGCCACGGACAGGCAGTTGAAAAAGCGCGAACCGAATACGTGAAATATCAGGCACGAACCTTAAGCGAGGTTGAGAAACAATATCTCGCAAGTCTGAAAGACACTGAAAATTCCCTGAAAGAGCATAAAAAGGGATGAACGTTAGTATTACAGCATCAGCTTTTCAGCACCTGCTGCAGGTATTGGCCCGTGTATGATCCGGCTGCTTTGGCGATTGCTTCGGGTGTGCCGGTGGCGACAACGTGGCCCCCCTCAACACCGCCTTCGGGGCCGAGATCGATGATGTGATCGGCCACTTTCAGAACATCCAGATTATGCTCGATCACGATCACGGTATGTCCCTTTTCGCGCAGACGCAGCAGCACTTCCAGCAGGCGGCGCGTATCGGCAAAATGCAGCCCCGTCGTGGGCTCATCGAGCAGGTAAAGCGTATGACCGCCGCCCGGCCGCTGCAGCTCGGCTGCCAGCTTGACCCGCTGCGCCTCACCGCCGGAAAGGGTTGTGGCCGACTGGCCCAGTTGCAGATATCCCAGCCCGACCTCGGCCAGCGTACCCAGCGAACGTACCAGTTTTGGGATGGCGGCAAAAACCTCGCAAGCCTCGTCCACCGTCATCGTCAGCACATCGGAAATTGAATGGCCGCCATACTTCACCTCGAGCGTTTCACGGTTGTAGCGCAAACCGCCACACTGTTCGCAGACGGTATAGACATCGGGCAGAAAGTGCATTTCCAGCTTGATCAGGCCATCGCCTTTGCAGACTTCGCAGCGTCCGCCTTTGACGTTGAAACTGAATCGTCCCGGACCGTAGCCCCGGGCCTTGGCAGCCGGTGTGGCGGCAAAGAGCGAGCGGATTTCCCCGAAAGCTCCGGTATATGTCACGGCGTTGCTGCGTGGCGTCCGACCGATCGGGCTCTGGTCGATCACGATAATTTTGTCGATATTCTCCAGTCCGGTCACGGCCTTGCACTCGCCAGCCATTACCGGCAGGCTGTTGCGCCGCGCTTTGGCCAGTCGTTGTTCGACATGTCGCCGTAGGACATCGTTGACCAGAGTGGATTTGCCGCTGCCGGAAACGCCCGTTACGGCAATCAGACATCCGAGCGGGAAACTAACCGTGATGTCCTTGAGGTTGTTGGCTGTCGCACCTTCCACCACCAGTTCCAGCTCACCGGGAGGCTGACGTCTGGACGGTACGGGAATTTCTTCGCGGCCTGCCAGGAAGAGGCCGGTCAGGGATTTGCGTTCCCGCAGGAGACCGGCAACTGTGCCCTCATAGACTACCTCGCCGCCGTGCCGTCCGGCCCCGGGACCGAGGTCGATCACGTGGTCGGCTTCGCGGATCATGGTGATGTCATGCTCCACCACCACCACCGTGTTGCCGCTGCCCTGCAATTCCCGCAACATCGCGATCAGGCGTTCGGTATCACGCGGGTGCAGGCCGATCGTCGGTTCGTCGAGTACATACAGTACCCCCACGAGGGCCGAACCGATCTGGGTCGCCAGCCGGATACGCTGCATTTCCCCGCCGGAAAGCGTCGCACTCTCCCGGTCGAGCGTCAGATAACCCAGTCCGACATTGTCCAGAAAAGTCAGCCGCCGGGCGATTTCGTTGACCACCTGTCCGACAATTGCCAGTTGGGCCTCGCTCAGTGGCAGAGTCTCGACAATGCCACGGGCCTGGCTGATCGGCATTGCCAGCAGGTCCATCAGCCCATGCCCGGCCACCAGGGAGGCCAGGGACTCGGGGCGCAACCGGCGTCCGTCACAGGCCGAGCAACGCCGCCGCCCCATGTAGGTGCGCAGCAGCTTGCGCACCGAGTCGCTGGCCGTCTCTACCAGTCGCCGCTCCAGGTTGGGCAGAACTCCCTCGAACACCTTTTTGCGCCGGCGGTAACTGCCCCGCACCATCTGTCCCAGCACCAGCTCTTCCTCGCCCGAGCCATGCAGTACCAGATTACGGAACTCCTGCGGCAGATCGCACCAGGGTGTCTCCGGATCGACTTCGGCATGGGTGGCGAGCGATTTGAGCAGCAGGTTGTAAGCACCCACCAGCCGTTTGGGGCCGCGCCGCCAGGCATCGATCGCCCCCTCCAGCAACGGACGTGTCGGGTCCGGCACAATCAGTGTCGTATCAAAATACAGCTCCATTCCCAGGCCGTCGCAGGTCGGACAGGCTCCGGCGGGACTATTAAAGGAAAAGTGGTTGGACTTGAGTTCATCGAAAGCCAGACCGCAATCGGCACAGATGTTCTTCTCCGAGAGCAGTTCTTCATGGACTGTGGCAGAGTCCGGACTCTGCCACAGCACCGTCAGGATCCCCTGTCCATGTTCGAGCGCCAGCTCCACCGAATCGGTCAGGCGGCGGCGTAGATCGTCTTTGATGATCAGCCGGTCGATCACCGCCTCGACCGTGTGTTCTTCAGCCGGATCGACCTTGGGCGGATCATCGAGATCGTAAAGCTCGCCATCCACCCGGACACGTACATAGCCCGCCACCCGGGCACTGCGCAGCAGTTGGGTGATTCTGCCCCGGCGACGGCGTGCCAGCGGTGCCAGCAGCGTCAGGCGTGTGCCATGCGGCAGGGCGAGCAGCTTTTCGACAATCTGTTCGGCGCTGCTGCGTCCGACGGGCCGCTGACACTCGGGACAGTGTGCCTGTCCGGCATTGGCATAGAGCAGGCGCAGGTAGTCGAGGATTTCGGTAGTCGTGGCAACTACTGAGCGGGGGTTGGCGGCGGCAGAACGCTGTTCGATGGCGATAGCCGGCGACAGGCCGATGACATGATCCACATCGGGTTTGCCGAGCTGGTCGAGAAACTGTCTGGCATAGGCCGAGAGGCTTTCGACATAGCGGCGCTGCCCCTCGGCGAAGAGGGTGTCGAAAGCCAGGGAGGACTTGCCGGAGCCGCTGAGACCGGTAATAACGGTCAGGCGATTGCGGGGAATGCGGACAGAAATATCGCGCAGGTTGTGGACCCGCGCACCTTGAATCAAAATATCGTTATGCATGATGAACCGACGGTGTCCGTTGAAAAAGGACAACCAGTCAGAGACTACTCAAAAGGACGATCTCCCGCAAGAATTAGGATTTTTAATCAGCCGGCTGAAACTGGCACCTGCTCCAGGAACTGTAATAAAGTTTTTTATTACGGTTGAGACCCGGTTATGCCAGCGCATACGCTATGTTTTGCAAATTTGTTACAGTATCACTATTTGCTCGCTAGAGTATAGTGGGTTTGTGTAGGATTACGTTCGCCCGTGAGTTTTACGGGCGATCAGGGGCCCGGATTCGAATGAACAGTTATCAACATCACAGGCTTGGCAGGACAGCAGTTACGCTGCTGTTGTGGCTGGCTGCGGGGATCGGGATCGCTGTGGCTCAGGGAATGCCCCGGCTTGACCCGGAGCGGGCCGAAGCTTTGCGGCGGGATGGTGTGCGGCGGGCGGCGGTGGCCGAGGAGCTGCGCCGGCGCAGCATGGAGGCCAAGCTCGAGGCTGTCTGGCAGGCTCATCTGCACAATCTTCCGCTGCGGATTGAAGACGCGCAGGGACAGACGGTAATGGAGCTGATGCGCTGGAGCGGCTCACGTCCGATTTATTACATAACCTACAATGCCAATGTTGCCATCAGCATCACTTCAGACAAGTTGCAGGCGCCGCCGCCGAATGCGACGGG
>CAZMGQ010000275.1:0-3772 GCA_964565855.1 uncultured Lentisphaerales bacterium
CTGTGAGTGATCATACACTCAAAACCAGGTGGCCAAATTCACTATGCCACTACAATAAGCCTCATCAAATGGTCGCGCACATTTCGCTACGCTGATACAAAGCAAGAGACTTTGAACAGCTTCCACTACTCCCTCAAGGCTGGAAGCACACTGTTCTCGATCAGACTCAGGCTCTGATTCGCGATGTCAGGGTCCAGCCCCCCCATCAAGGGCCTCAAATACAACTCTCCGGATTTACGCACCTGCTCAATACACTCGTCGGGAGTCAACACCAGATACATGCCACTTGCTCTGAGAACATCCGCGTCGGTCGACGGCTTGAAGGGATATCGGGGATCCCCTTTCGCCCAGGATGCATAGTCATTACTTTCGTGCAGAGCGTGAGGCGCAATTATTGACCAATCCTTGTCAGGATCGTTGCTGACGTGAATGAATACCGGAGAGCTTTCACGCGTCGGCATGGGGTCCGGTACCGGTTTGCCCAACACTTTCAGCTCCTGGCGATAACACTCGAACAGCCCCGGATCAATGGGAGCAAATCCATCAGCAATACGTGCTGCGCGCTTCGCCGCCGCCTCCGACGCTCCCCCCATGACAATTTCAGGTCCGCCGGGCTGAGCCGGCCTCGGGAGAATACGAACCTGCCGTCCCTCGAACTCAAACGCCTCTCCCGTCCAGCTCTTGCGCAGCGTTTCTATCCCTTTTGTCATCAGGGATGGCCGCTGACGTATGTTCAGCCCAAACTGGGCGTACTCTTCCTCTCTGTATCCCGCCCCCACGGTCAGGCGTATGCGGCCCCCCGAGATAATATCCAGAACCGCGATATCTTCAGCTGCCCGAAGCGGGTGATATAGAGGCAGCAACATCACTGACAGGCCTATTTGAATCCGGCTTGTTCTGGCTGCCGCGGCCGACGCCATGACAATCGGCGATGGCAGGTAACCATCACTTGAGGCATGATGCTCCATAAAGGATACTGAATCGAAACCGACCCTGTCGGCCCATTCACACTGGCTGAGCGCCGCCTGGTAGAGTTGCCGGGAAGGGGCGCCAAAATCAGGCGCCCTCATATCAAATGCCATTCTCAATGAAGCCATTGAACTCGTATCTCCTATTGCACAAATTTCAGAATCGCTCCTTCGTTCATGGATCAGGCAGCATCAGAAATAACTGACAACACTGCAAAACCCTGAATCAGAAGCTCTGCCAGCATCCCCACCGATCGAATTACCTATTGGCGTGAATGCCGAAAGGTACAAGCACGGCAGTCAGATGCATGGAAGCACTCACCGGATACTATATAGCTCACAACCAGCCCGCACTCAAGCATTTTCTGCAAATCAGCATACTATTTAATGTTAATATATGTCGATATTATCGATATTAGCGCTTATAAATGACTCAACTCAACAATACAGCCTATTGTAAAGGTCTATTTTCGACATTATTGATTGACAAGACCCCCTCCCACTTCTATGATCTGTCGGTATAAACAGATGTTTTCAGACTTTTTTCGTTCCCAACACAGTCATTATCGTAGGCTGTTAAAATAACGAGGTTGCACATATGCCATTGATCGATCCCAACAAAAACCCCCTGGGCATCACCAGGCGACTCGAGGGCGAGACCAATCCAGAGTACCGGCGGATGCTGGAAGAAGTCCGATTCCACATCACCGTCGAAGCCGCCTGCGATGTAGAACCTGCGCTGGCCCGCCTCGCCCCCAACCCTGAATATGTACTGTTCGACCACTCCTCTTCGCCCGTTACGATTTCCGGCGTCGACAATGTTCGCCGGTATTTTTATGACGTTCTGGTCGCGCGAATCGACCCTCGCCTGGAATGGGACATCACTCGCTGTCTCGTGGATGGTCGTACCGTGGTCACCGAGGGGAAAATGAAAAACGCCATCAGGGGCACAACCTTGATCAGCATGGGCTTCGAGCAAGCAGATCCCGACACCTTTTATCTCCAGGAAGCACAGCATCTCGTGCTCTGGCCCTTCGATGAACAGCTCCGCCTGATTGGCGAGACCGTGTACTACGGCTATACGTCACCACTGGCTGAATCTCTCAACAGGCCGCTGACACCGGACGACATCGGCAGCTATACAGGGCCCATGTACGAGATCAGCTGAGGCGGCACGTGGGCGCGAAGGCCCTTGCCGTGCGGTCCCCGAGTTTCAAGACACCTCCTGCTGAGACAGATACATGCCCATGGAGTACATCAGTTTTTTTGTAGGTGCTGGTTTTCCGGATGAATCCCTGGCCAATGCTCAGGGGCTGGAGCTGGATTTTATCGGTGCGGATGCCGGTACCATCGATGTCGGCCCCTATCAGCTGGCTGGCCAGGGGACCATATTCAGCGAAGCGCTGTGCCGTCACGACCTCCGCCGAGCGTTGCTCGAGGCACGGCGGCGAGATATCCCTCTTGTCATCGGCTCTTGCGGTGGATCGGGAACCGATTGGGGTGTTGACTGGTTTGCCGGCATGGTAAGGGATATCGCCAGAGAAAGCGCCCTGGCTCCGTTCCGAGTGGCACGTATCTATTCCGAACTGGACAGAGACTATTTACGCAACATCGTGCATTCTGGCCGGATTCATCCTCTCGCCGGCCCCGAGCTGCCTTTCTCGGACAGGGAAATCGACAACGCAACCTGCATCGCGGGCGTCATGGGGGTAGAACCTTTCATCGCTGCACTCGAAGCGGGCGCCGACGTCATTCTGGCCGGTCGAGCCACCGACTCCGCCATTTTTGCCGCGCTGCCTCTGCTCAAGGGTTACCCCGAAGCAATCGCCTGGCATGCCGCGAAAGTGGCGGAATGCGGAGGCGCCATTGCCGAGCCCGCCCGCAACGATCTGCTGCAGGTGGTGCTCGACCACGACGGCTTCACCGTGCGCCCGATGAATGCACAGGCCCGATGTACACCCTGGAGCGTCGCCGCCCATCAGCTCTACGAGAATGCCGATCCATTCCGTTTCACCGAACCTTCCGGCACCCTTGATGCCACCGATGTGACCTATACAGAAGGCTCTGACAGATCGGTGACGATAAGGGGCGCGACCTTCGAGCCCGCCCGGCAATACACCATGAAGCTTGAAGGGGTTGAGCCCGCCGGCTACCAGAGCATTGCATTGGCATCCTACAATGATCCCGTATTACTGGACGAGCTGCCGGTCTGGCTGGAGTCCGCCCGCCGGGAAGTGGAGCAGAAGATACAGCGTGTTTACGGTACCCGGGATCTTCAGGCCACGTTGAACATAAACACCTACGGAGCAGGCAACGCCGCCGATCTCTTTTCGCTGACACAGATGTCGACACCTGGCTCCGACGTGCTTTTTCTGATTGATGTCGTCGCGCCGACTCAGGAAGTTGCCACCAGTGTCTGCACCATTGCCTGGCACACCCTGGTCCACTACCCGCCGTCGGGCTGGAGCGGCAGTTTCGTGAACGCCGCCTGGCCTTTCAATCCGCCGGTCATCGAGCGGGGATTGATGTATCGCTTCAATGTAAATCATGCAATCGAAGTGGATGCCCCTCTGGAAGCGGTCAGGATTCAATATGAGGAGATTGGCTGATGGACCATGCACCGGGGCACACGGCGCCACTGCGCGACGTCGCCATTTTCATGCGCAGCAAGAATGCCGGCCCGTTCATGCTGACGATTGATATTTTCTTTGCCAGCGCCGAAGGGTGCCTCCGCATCTTCAAGTCCGGGGCTCTTTCCCCCCGGGCGGTGGCTTCCATTTACCAGCTCGACCCAGCCAGCATAC
>CAZMGQ010000276.1:0-3766 GCA_964565855.1 uncultured Lentisphaerales bacterium
CCGAGCCGCTGCGGACCGGCATCGAAATCCCCGGCTACGATCCGCTGGCCTGGCTTGAGCAAGAACTGACGACCAATCCCGAAATGCCGACAATCGTCGTCCATCATGCATCCGACGGACCCGACTTCTACCGCAACAAGCAGCACGATGGCTGGCCGGCCGAAGCCCGTGTCGGCTGGCTGGAAGTGCTGGAGCGTGGCAATGTGGTCGCCATTATTACCGGTCACTTCCACCGTGATGAGCTGTGGTGGAACGAGTTGGGAATCCCGGTTTATACCGCTGCCCCGATTGCCGGCTACTGGGGGCGACAGGGAGCCATCCGCATCTATACTTACTCCAAAGGGCGACTGTCCTACCAGACAGTCTATATGGAAAAGTCTCCTTAAACCTGATTTGCGATGCTGAAAAACCTCAAACTTGATCTCGACCCACAGGTTACCGCCGCCTTGCGAAAAATACTGCAAAAGCTGCCCGGAGGGACGCGCGGCCGCCGCTGGCTGTCACTGCTGGCAGTTGCGTTGGTGTCACTGCTGGGGCTCACCGATTGCAGTGACCGGCCGCCGGTCGCCCCCGGGAGTGAGCTGCGGGTGGCAACCTGGAATATCCGCTGGTTTCCCTCCGGGCGTCCTATAGCCGTTGCGCCTTCGGTCGAACGTCAGATAATCGGGGCGGCTGCCCGCGAGGTCAGGAAGGCCGAGCCACACATCATCTGCCTGCAGGAAATACGGGACCGTGAGGCCGCCGCCGAACTGGCCCGCAGCAGCAGATTGCCGGGGCTGAAAGTGGTTGCATGTACTGAGTTTGCCCCCTTTTCAGAAGATATCCCGGCCCAGCAGGTTGCCATCCTTTCGAACCTGCCTCTGGTCGAGGGCGGGTATGAGCCCTGGCGTGCCTCGGGCTATGTCGATCCTCCGCGTGGCTATGCCTATGCCGTGCTGGAGACGCCCGCCGGCCTGGTGGCTGTCTTTGCCGTGCACCTCAAGAGCAACTTCATTACGGAAGGTCGTGATGTCGAACGGTTGACGACCCTCAACCGTCTCAAGCGCGAGCTATCATCGACCCAGCTCCAGGCCGCGGCCGACCGTCTGGGCAGACGGCTGCGTCGGCCCGTTACCAGAGTCATTCTTGCCGGCGACTTCAACACCTCGCTCGACGATCCACGCTGGACGGAGGAGAGCACATTGCGCGGGCTGGAGGAAGCCGGATTCAGGAGCTGCTTCGAGGGGATGCCGCCTCGCCGGACCAAGACGCTCCCGGCAACCGACTACTATCCGGCGGTAACATTTGATTACATCTGGCACCGTGGCTTCAGTGAGCAGCACGATACCCATGTCCACCCCAAGCGCTGGGTGTCGGACCACAGGATGGTTTCTGTACGTCTGGTGCCGTAAGCTTGCCTGTTTTGCGACAGAACAAGGAGAACTGTTATGTTGAAGGGAATTTCGCCGGTGATCTCACCGGAACTGCTGAAGATACTGGCTGAAATGGGACACGGTGATGAAATCGTGCTGGCCGACGCCCACTTTCCGGGACATACCGTCGGGCAGCGGGTGGTCCGGGCCGATGGGTTGAACGTGCCGCAGTTGCTGGACGGCATTATCCCCCTCTTCGAGCTCGACAGCTACGAGCCGCCCTTGATCATGATGGCACCGGTGGAGGGCGACAAGCTGGATCCCTCTGTCGAAGAAGCCTATCTGGCGGCTGTCAGAAAGCACCTGCCTGAGCCTCCGGCAGTTGTCCGGGTCGAGCGTTTTGCCTTCTATGAACGTGCCAGATCCGCCTATGCCGTGGTAATGACAGGCGAACTCTCCACCTACGGCAACCTGATCCTGAAAAAAGGCGTCACGCCTGTCGCTTGACTTGCGGCATTACGGTATAAGTTGCTCCGGCAGCGACGGCAAAGCTGAGCACTCCTTTGCGAGGTGTTTCAGTCTTCACGGTTTTTCCGCTGCTGTCTGCCACGGTCCAGTCGGCACCGGAATGGCGCAGGAGGCAGGTTCCTGAGCGGCTGGCTGTAATGTGTGCTTCGGTCAGCCGACCGGCCTGCCACTCCTGTGCCACAGTAAAGCCACCGCGTGCCCGCAAGCCGC
The DNA here is from genome assembly GCA_964565855.1 of uncultured Lentisphaerales bacterium. GTDB lineage: Bacteria > Verrucomicrobiota > Kiritimatiellia > RFP12 > JAZUKQ01 > CAZMGQ01. The sequence continues at coordinate 2,091 of CAZMGQ010000276.1, forward strand.
TGACGCGACCCGTGGGCCAACAGTCCGGCAGAGCCGGCAGGAGGTGAATTTCGCCATGGTAGCTTTGGAGCAGCATTTCCAGTACGGCTGCCGTGCCGCCGAAGTTGCCATCGATCTGAAAAATCGCCGGTGGATGCAGGTCCAGCAGGGCATCGGTGGCAAAGTCGGTGATCAGCGTCATGAGGTGCTCCATCGCCCGTTCGCCATAGCCGATGCGCGCGAAAATGCAGGCCACCCAGGCGCAGCTCCAGCCGGTATGGCCGCCGAAGTGAGCCAGCCGATGTTCGAGCGATTTGAGGGCCGCCTGCCAAAGCTTCGGCGTTTCGGGCGTAATCTGATCGCCCGGGAAAAGATCATACAGATGCGACAGGTGGCGATGCCCCGGCTCCGCCTCTTCAAACGGACGATCCCATTCGAGCAGCCGTCCATCGGGTCCGATCTGGTGTGTTGGCAGACGCTGCTTCATCTTGCGCCACTTTGCCCGTCTGCGGGTATCCAGCCCCAGAGCCTCGCTGGCTTCAATCGCAAAGCGGAAAGCTTCGTGCGCCAGCGAGACATCCATGGCACTGTTGATGCCGATCGAAACGGGGTAATAGCCCAGCACGTTCTGCTGTCGGGGCAGATCATCCAGCGCCACCAAGCGATTCCGTTGCGGAGGTGGCGGCTCTTCGGCAATAAAGCGATTTTCCGGCGATTGCGAGGGAGCTATCCAGAGGCGTCCATCGGGGCCTTCGAAGAGGTAGTCCTCGTAAAAAGCGACAACCTCCTTAAAGAAAGGATAAGCCCGCTGCCGCAGAAACTTGAGATCGCAGCCATATTCCCAGTGCAGCCACATGTGCTGGGCCAGCCAAGCGGCGGCCCCGATCCAGACAGTCCAGCCGTACGATTCCGAAGTGGAGCGTCCCCAGGGATCGGTCTGCAGGGGAAACAGCACGCCGCGACAGCCGTAGGAACGTTTGGCCGCCCGTCTGGCATGAGGGATAAAAGTTTCGATATGGGTGAAGAGTGCGTTGGTATAGGCATGCAGACCCGCCGCCTCGGCCGGCCAGTAGCACATCTGGATATTCACATCCTGGTGCAGATCACTCTCCCAGGGCGGGGTGGGGTCTTCGTTCCACTTGCCCTGCAGGTTGGCCGGCTGCTCGCCATTGGCACAGGCAGCGCAGAGCAGGTAGCGGCCGTAGTTAAAGTATAGCAGCGGCAATGCGGGATCGGCAGCACCTTCGCGCAATGCGGCGATCCGCCGGTCGGTCGGCATGTCTGGCACCGTCAGCGGCAGGTCGATTTCGAGTCCGCCATAGTGTCGACGATGCTCGCGCCGGTGCGTCGCTACCAGTTCCTCCCAAGTGCCTGCGGGAACTGCCAGCTCGCCACATTCGCCATCCAGCGTCCGGCCACGCACGGCTACGCCCATGTTGACTGCTATCACAATCTCGCTCGCATCCTGCACGATCAGGCGTCCGCGTTCGATCGACACATTACCATCGCTCTCCACAGCAGCCTGTACCCGGAAGCGCAGTCCGCTTTCGAAACGACCGTTCATGACCAGCCCCTTTTCGCTGGCCGTAAAGCGCAGGCGACAGGCGGGATCGAGAATACGGTCGAGCCAGATCGAGGTTGTTACCCGCTTGTCGGGCATCGTGATCCGGGTCAGGATCCGATCTTCAACCAGGTGG
>CAZMGQ010000277.1:0-3765 GCA_964565855.1 uncultured Lentisphaerales bacterium
GGGGCCACTGCGGGGGGCAGATGGTCGGTCGTCATCAGCTCAACCGTTTTGCGTCCCAGAATTCTTGTACCCTGCAACGTGCCTCCGCCTACCAGCATCAGCGCAAAGCGCAGATAGTCGGAGGTGGTCGAATAGAGTCCGCCCCCGCCACTCAGAAGATTGGGCACCATGCCGGCACATGAGTCGGAATAAGTGTCCGACGGCTCAAGCGGACGGGCGACACTGCTGTCTTGGGCAGTCTCTTCCCCCTCGGCCGGTTTTTCATGACGATAGATCACGGCCAGACGCTGTCGTTTCTCCTCCGGCACATAGAAGTCCGTATCGACCATGCCCAGCGGTTCGAAAATGTGGCGACGGAAATACTCGTCCAGTTTCAGACCCGAGATCTGCTCGACCAACCAGCCGCAGATGTCGGTGGAGGCACCGTAGGTCCAGCCTTCGCCCGGCTGGTGCTTGAGTGGGCGCTCACTCAGACCGGCGATAAAAGTCTCCATCTTGCCGCCACTGTCCCGTACCTGGTGAAACATCTCGTAGTCCACCCCCGAAGTGTGAGTCAGCAGATGCTCAAACGTGATCGGTCGCACAGCGGGTACCAGATCCTCGGCACCATCTGCGCCGGTCACTAGCACCTTGGGCTCGGCCAGCTCAGGCAACCAGGCCGACACCGGATCCGCCAACACATAACGTCCCTCCTCCATCAGTTGCAACAGTGCCACCGAGGTCACAATCTTGGTCATCGAATAGATGCGCATGATCGTATCGGGAGCCATGGGGATATTTTTTTCGCGATCTGCCAGACCATGGTGATCGAGCAGGGCAATCCCGTCACGCCTGGCCACCAGCCAGACGGCTCCGGCGATTGTGTCAGAGTCCACACTCTGCCGCATGAGTTCAGATACCATGGAAAGGCGCGATGCGTCGAACCCCACTGCGGCAGGCGTGACGAGCGGCAGGGGCCAGGAAGTGGTTGTGTGTGTTTGCATGAAAGCAATTCTAAACCAGTCTGATTGTGTCGGGCAACAAAGATTTCCTCAGATGCGCTGGCGGCTGATGGGGACATTCACTCTTCCGTTCACCCCAGCTTGGCGGCCTTGGCGCCTTGGCGGTTTTTATTGGCGCAGGTTTGGGTCGCACTTTTGCGGGTTGGACTGAAATGCCGTAATAGTGTAAACTCGGGCTTTTGTTTTGTAAGCTGCATTGCAGCACTGGTTCACATTCAGCTTCTCGCAATGTAGTTGCTCCGGACGGCAGCCTCCGGGATGGACTGACAGGCTGCCAGCCAGCCGGACTTTTCCCAATTCTTAACCCAGCGGTGAAACATGCAAGAAAAAGTACTCTTCGATACAGATATCGGCAGCGATGTCGATGACGCTCTCGCTCTGGCTTATCTGCTCTGCGAACCGGGGTGCAACCTGCTGGGAGTAACCACCGTCAGCGGTGAACCCGAAAAGCGGGCCGGCATGGTATCGTCCATCTGTCGCAATCTGGGACGCGACGACGTCGAAATCCATGTCGGTTGCGAACGTCCCCTGCTGCTGGAGACCAACCGTCAGCCGGAAGCCCAGCAGGCCGCCGCTCTGAAAGACTGGCCCCACCGGACTTTTGAACGTGACAATACGGCCATTGAGTTCATGCGACGCACGATTCGCGCCAACCCCGGCGAGGTCACGCTGTTGGCGGTCGGCCCCTTGACCAACGTCGCAGTGCTCTTTGCCACCGATCCGGCCATCCCCTCCCTGCTCAAGCGGCTGGTGCTGATGTGCGGCTTCTTTTTCGACAGTATGGGCGGCGAGTGGAATGCCATCTGCGACCCCCATGCCACCGCCATCACCTACGGCTGCGGTCCGCAGGACAAACCGGCCGAGCATGTCAGTTTCGGACTGGATGTGACCTGCAAGGTCATTCTCGAAGCGGACGACGCCCGCCAGCGTTTCAGCGGCAAAAAGGTGCTCGAACCAGTGCGCGACTTTGCCGAAATCTGGTTCAGCAGCCGCCCGCGAGTCACCTTCCACGATCCACTGGCAGCAGTCAGCCTCTTTCATCCGGAGATCTGCACCTACCAGGATCGTAACATCACGGTACCGGTGGATGGAGTGACGGCCGGCTGGACAGTTCCGCACTATGCGCCTGAAGGTGCTGCTGGAAAACATCGCATCGCGGCCCGAGTTGACTCGGCGCGCTTTTTCGACCTTTACTTTAATACCCTGAAATAGACAAAAAAATGGATATCATCAAACAAGAACTGCAAATCCGCGTCAACGGCGGTGACCCCGTTTCCCATCCTTACGGCACCCGTATCTGCGAAGTGCTCAAGGGCTGTCAGATCACGGCCGGCTCCTACGTGGCCGCCCTCTACAACAATGAGCTGGTCAGCCTCAACGATTACGTGGTGACCAACGGTGCCGTCACAGGCATCACGGCGACAGACAAGCACGGCTGGCGCGTCTTCCAGAAGTCGATGGGGTTTCTGCTGGCCATGGCAGTGCACCGGCGCTTTCCTGAGGCCACTTTCCGCATCCACCACAGTGTCGGGTCGGGGCTTTTCTGCAGTATTCAGGATAGTCAGAACGGGCAGAACGGCAGTCTCTCAGCCGAGGCCCTGACAGTCCTCACGACCGAGATGAGCGCCCTCGTCCGTGCCGATTTTCCCATCCGCAAGTTCCGCGTCGGCTACATCGAAGCCCTCAAGCTGTTTGAGGATAGCGGGCTCAAGGACAAGGTCAATCTCCTGCATCACCGCAACGAGCCGATGGTGGAGTTGATGGGCTGCGAGGGCTTCTTCGACCTGTACCAGGGGCCGCTGGTCGACCGTACCGGCCGTCTCGGGCTCTTCCAGATTGTACCTTACGAAACCGGCTTTGTGCTGCACATGCCCGCCGCCAGCGACCCTACGCGACTGCCGGAGTTTGCTCCCCAACCGCATCTGCTGCGCATTTATCAGGAACACATCGAGTGGGGCCAGATTCTGGGCGTGCAGACTGCCGGCCAGCTCAACGAAGCCATCTACCAGAAGCAGATCGACGAAGTCGTCCAGATGGCCGAAGCGCTGCACAACAAGAAGCTGGCTCTGATTGCCAGTCAGATTGCCGAACGTGCCGATTCTGTCCGTCTGATCCTGATTGCCGGTCCTTCCTCGGCCGGCAAGACTACCACCGCCAAACGTCTCAGCACGCACCTGCGGGTCAACGGTCTGTTTCCGACCATCCTCGGTACCGATGACTATTTTGTCGGTGAAGACCGCAATCCGATCGACGCAGATGGCAAGCCGGACTTCGAACATATCGAAGCCCTCGATCTGGAAGCCCTAAATACCGATCTCGAGGCCCTCATGCAGGGCAAAACGATCCGTCGCCGCATCTTCAACTTCAAGCTCAAGACCGGTTCTTATACCGATGAAGAATTGAGCCTCGGCAAGAACGGCATCCTGATCATGGAAGGTCTGCACGGTCTGAATCCGCTTCTGACCAGTCAGGTCGCACGTGATCGCAAGTTCCTGATCTACCTCAGTGCCCTGACGCAGCTCGGGCTCGATGACAACAACCGCATCTCGACCACCGACAACCGTCTGATCCGACGCATCGTGCGCGACAACCAGTTCCGTGGCCACAACGCCCTGCGTACCATGCGCCTCTGGCCCTCCGTGCGCCGGGGCGAAGAGCGCTGGATCTTCCCCTTCCAGCACCTGGCCGACGCCACCTTCAACTCGTCGCTCGATTACGAGCTGGCGGTGCTGCGTCCCTATATCGAGCCGTTGTTGACCGAGAT
>CAZMGQ010000278.1:0-3760 GCA_964565855.1 uncultured Lentisphaerales bacterium
GATACCGTGGCGACGAGTGCGATGTTGCGGGAAATTCAGCGTGAAGGTACGCTCAAGCTGACACCGAAGCACAGTGCCGCCACGTTATTGGATATCACGATTGTAAAGTTTGTGCTGGAGCCGGTACATTACCGGCGTCACGATACCCGTACACCGGACGAATATCGTGCAGTGATAACTGCCGAGGTCAACTTCATCAACATGGGCACGGATGAAGTCCTATATTCTGCCGCTATCGAGGGTGAATCGGTGTTCCCGTCGGGGGCGGACTTTGTCTCGGCCAAGCAGGACGAAATGCCCAAGGCCTGTGAGGACCTGGCACGCAAGATCGTCGATCGCTGTATCAGCGTCTGGTAGAGATGAATTATGCCATTGCGACGAGCTTGGCATGTGCGCGTGATTTGCGCCGCGACGCGGAGTTCTTGCTGATGATGCCCTTCTGGGCGGACTTGTCCAGCGTCGAACAGAATTTTTTGAACGCCTCTTCCGCCCGGGACTTGTCGGCATTGCCGAGTGCGTCCAGGTACTGACGGCGCACGGTATTCAACAGACTTTTATTGGCGGCATTACGCTTGCGACGGGTTTCGTTGACCCTGATGCGCTTTGCCGTATCTCTGGCGTTAGACATGTGGAGTTGACTCCTCTGCATTCGTGTTTAGTGGAAAAGTCCCCTAGCTTAGGACGTAGAGGCGCTACAGGTCAACTGTAAAAGACCGTCCTCTCCCAGGTCGGTCCTACTTGCGCGCCTGCATGATGAGGGTTTTGCCGAGGGTGGGGCAGAAACGTGCCAGACGCAGGCTGCGCCATGTGCCGGCAGCATTGAAGTTGACGACATCGGAGGCGAAGCGTTCAATATGGAGTCCGTACTTTTGCAGCAGTGCGGCCAGAGTCGAGCGGATAAAGTAGCGGATGTGTCCGGCTGCATCGCCGGTAAATGAGATTTCGATGTGGGGGTTGCGGTTGAAGAGCAGCATCAGGCGGCGTCCGAGAGCCGCAAGATTGGGGGTGGTGACAACGAATGAGCCGCCAGCGCGCAACACGCGCCGGGCTTCGCTGACCATCCGATCCACATCAAACACATGTTCAATCACCTCGCCAGCGAAGACTACGTCGAAACTGTTGTCCTCGAAAGGCAGCGGCTCCTCGAGATTGCCCAGTCGGGCATCGAGACCACGGCTGCGGGCTGTTTCGATGGCACTGCGTGAGGCATCAACGCCAGTGACCCGGTTGCCACGTTCTATGAAAAGCGAACCGACTGTGCCATCGAGGCAGCCGAGATCGAGAATATCGCGATCGTGTCCGATCATTTCGAGCACCACTGGAAAGCGCGGGTCGTCGGTACCGCAGCGTGAAGTGCCGTAAGCGCGGGTGTTGAATTCGTAAGGGTCGAGCATGTTATTCCCGTATTTCCAAAGCGGTCCAGTCGGCCTCAGCCAGTTTGTCCCAGTCATAGCCGGCGGCGCAGGCGAGTCCCTTGACCCGCCAGGTTTCTGCCGCGACCGGGTCGTCGAGCAGTCGGCAGATGGCAGTGGCAAAAGCCGCATGATCGCCAAGCGGGACGGCGTTGAAAGCTGCGCCGTAAATCCGGCGATAGACCGGCAGATCCCAGGCGATCACCGGCAGGCCACAGGCCATGGCTTCGCAGAGTGCCATGCCCCAGCCCTCTTCGCGACTGGGGGCAAACAGAACTCTGCCAGCGGCGAGCGTCCGGTAATAGGCGGGGGTATCGAGCCAACCGGCGGCTGGACGGTGGACGGTAACGAGTGAGGCCAGACCTGCCGCCTGCAACTCAGCCTCGAGAGCCGGCCAGCCGGTGATGCCACCCATGAGACGCAGCGTTGTGCCGGGACGCTGTCGGACCACCTCCCGCCAGATCGGCACAATATCGTGCAAGCCCTTGTTGGGACGCACCCCGACCATGACAGCATCGACCTCTTTCTCATTTGCAGGCAGTTGGCAGGCCTCGTGCAGCTCTATGCCACAGCCCATGCGGCGGATCTGGCTCTCCGCCATACCGAGTTGGAGCAGTTCCTGACGCAGCGCATCGCCGGCCGCGGTGTCGTAGAGCCAGGCTTCATCGGCGTGGCGGGCAATCCGCCGCAGACTCCAGGCCTGCATGGCGTAGGTGATACGGTTGATCCAGCGGCGGCCGGGACGTTCGGCTGGCGGCAGTTCACGATGGTGAATCCAGGCGATCCAGCGGGTGGAAGGCTGGCGACGCTTGAGCTGGAGGGCAGTCACAACATCGCAGAAGTAGTCGCTGACGGTGATAGCCACATCGCCTTCCGGTAGTTTTGCGGCACGTAGTCTGGCTGCCACGGAGCTGACCAGATAAGACCAGAAACGGAAGGGGATGAAGGGTTCGCGCCGCAGCAGGAGCGAGGCCGGGAGGAGTTGTGCAACCGGAATTTCGCTGCCCATGCGTTGCAGCATGGAGGCACCGCCCGGCGTGGTGATGAGGCACTGTCTCAACTCTGCCACCTGCTGCTGCCAGCGGCGTGAGATGGCGTGGAAGCGCAACGGCGAGCCGGTGATGGTGCCGTCTTCCAGACCGCAACCGTTGAGAATCCAGACCAGTTTCATCGTCGTTGTTTCAACCGAAGTGCATTTCACCGAAGCAGCGCGGCAGGTGGAAGTTCAGCTCGTCCACCGGCAGCCAGGCTCCCCAGTGCGGGTGCGATGTTTCGTCGGCACACTTGTAGACATTGGCACGCCAGACACTGCCGGTGGTGGGGAAGGGGGCTCCTGTACAGGCCAGCAGCGGCCCGAAGGGAATGCGGAAGCTGACCGTCCAGACACAGTCACCGACCTGTTCCTCGACAATCGGCCCTTTGAGAGAAGTTGCGATGCCGACTTGGGCAATTTCCTCGCTGGTCCAGGGACGCCAGGCGGCAAAGCCACCGGGGCGACGCGCCGGGTCGGTGATATGGCTGGCATGAAGCACACCGCAGCAGTTGAACTCGAAGTTGCAGTAGCCGTTGCCGCCGCCGGGTTCGACAAAAAACTCCACACAACTGTCGCGACAGACGTCGCTGTTGACTTCTGTGCGGCTGGCACGGACATAGTGATCCTCGACCCGGAACATGCCATGCAGGGCATCAGCATCGTACTGCAGCCGGAGCTGGGTTAGGGGACGATGACTGGAGGCTTTCGGTTCCGGCCAGAAATGGGCAACCTCAAGCGTCTCGGCGGCGGCGCGAGCCGGATCGTCCCAGGCGGTTTCGAGATTCAGCGGCAGTCGGGCCGGGCGGATAGTATAGTGGTCGTTATTCATTGATGTCGTCCTCACTGGCGAGGTCTTTCGACGGTCCTGCCTGATAGACAGCCGCCAGTTTTTGCAGCATGGTTTCGATTTTGAATTGGGCGGCCACGGTTTCGTAGCCTGCCCGGGCGCGGCGTCTGGCCGCCGCCGGGTCGCTTACGATTTGGCGCAGGGCCGTGGCCCAGGCAGCCGGGTCTTCACCCTCCACGAGGAGGCCGTTGACACCATCCTGAATCACTTCGCCGATACCGCCCACGGTTGCCGCCACGATGCAGCGGTTCTGTGCCATGGCTTCGAGCAGTGTATAGGGCAGCCCCTCCCAGCGTGAAGGCAGCACGACGACATCCACCTTCTGCAGATACTGTTCCATTTCGTGGTGGGGCAGGGGCGGCAGGATGTGGCAGAGTCCCGACACTGCCGCCGTGGAAACGATGGCAGGCAGCTCCTGATCGGGTGGGATACCGACAAATTCGAAACGGTGGGTACGGGCCAGTTCGG
>CAZMGQ010000279.1:0-3759 GCA_964565855.1 uncultured Lentisphaerales bacterium
CGCTCGATCTCCACCCCCTCCTTGGCCTCGACCGCCTGGTGCAGCCCGTCGCTCCAGCGCCGCCCCGGCAGTATACGCCCGGTGAACTCGTCCACGATCATGACGCGGTTTTCCATCACCACGTATTCGACATCTTTTTCGTAAAGACAGTAGGCCTTGAGGAGCTGGTCCACGTTGTGGATACGTTCGCTGCGTTCGGCAAACTCGGCCTGGACCACCTGACGCCGCTTGTTACGCTCCTGGGCGGGCAGTTCTTCGGTGTCGATATCAGCCATGGCCGTGATGATATCCGGCACGACAAACATCTCGGGGTCGCTGGGGTTGAGTTCTTCACAGCCCTTGTCGGTGAGGGCCGCCTCACGCGTCCGTTCATCGATCGTAAAGAACAGCTCCTCACGCAAGGCACGCGCCTCCTCCTTGCGCATATCTGTCAGCATCATGCTCTCGATATCTTCGTGCAGCTTGCGGATTGCCGGATCCTCCAGCATGTGCATGAACTGTTTGTGCTTGGGCATACCATGGTAGACCTGATACAGCTTCACCATGGCCCGCTCGGTTTCATCCGCCTCAATCGCCTTGCGAACCTCCGTCACCATGTCGTTGATCATCGTCTGCTGCCGCCGCACGAGCCGCTCGACCTTGGGCTTCAGGTCTGCATACTGGTGGGTGGACTGGGCAGCCGGACCGGAGATAATCAGGGGAGTCCGGGCTTCGTCGATCAGAATGCTGTCCACCTCGTCGACGATTGCAAAGTTGTAGCCGCGCTGTACCTGTTCGCGGCGGTCGCTGGCCATGCCGTTGTCGCGCAGGTAGTCGAAGCCGAATTCGCTGTTGGTGCCGTAGGTGATGTCGCACGCATACTGCTCGCGCCGAACAGCTGGACGCATGTTCTTCTGGATACAGCCGACTGTCAGCCCCAGAAACTCAAAAACTATACCCATCCACTGGGAGTCACGCAGGGCGAGGTAGTCGTTGACCGTCACGAGGTGCACACCCTTGCCGGCGAGTGCGTTCAGGTAAAGCGGAAAAGTCGCCATCAGGGTTTTGCCTTCGCCGGTCTGCATCTCGGCGATCTTGCCCTGATGCAGCACGATGCCACCCATGATCTGCACATCAAACGGCACCATATCCCAGACCAGTGGATGATCACACACCACCCGCTCCTGGCCGCAGAGGCGGCGACAGGCATTTTTCACTACGGCATAAGCCTCGGGCATAAGGTCGTCGAGACTCTCACCCTTGGCATGACGCTCCCGGAACTCCTCCGTCTTGGCAGTCAACTGCTCATCCGTCAGTTGTTGCAGCGTCTCTTCAATTGCCAGAACCTGATCCACGATCGGCCGCAAGCGCTTTATGTCACGCGTATGCTTGGTGCCGAAAATTTTCTTGAGAAAACCAACCATGCCATAAATTCCTTTAGCGGCAGGCACGTTGCGGCGCGCATCCGCCGGAAAACCCTGCCCTCAACACAAGGCTCTGATTATACGTGACCTCACAGACACTAACCAGCAGAAACTGAAAAGTTCCCATCTAGCAGAGTCCGGACACTGCCACACCCGATCTGGCAACATTTTTGCCGAATAACCTTTGCCCTGCACTTCTACAGTATCCCGAATGGCGGCACGAAACCCCAGCTCAAATCATTCTCGTTTATATTCATAAAAGACAGGATAGTTGCGTTATATGCAACTATCAAACATGAAACAACATCTCCTGCAGAGAACAGCCAAGCTCCGTCATACTTGGTGAGAGTCAATCAGTTGCCGTCCCTCAATCTCTGATCAAATATTTGGCCCATTTGGGACAGTGCAACTTGATCATATCATTTACCGCGCTTATGGCTGCCTTATCTGTCGTTCTCTTGCGCCAGTCACCGAGTATACCGGCGGCATATTCAAGAGGAATATCTACGCACCAATCTTTAAACTCAGACTCTGAGTCTTGGTCGTACCGGTACGCTCCAAGTACAACTCCCATACAGTAAAGTTGTTCCTGCATAGCCATGCCCAGCTTGTGGTAGCGGTTGATTTGATCAACAAACTCTTGAAGTGCCTCCTCGACAAGCATGGCTGCTGCTTCCTCCGGGCTTGTATACCCGTCATAATCACTATTGGCCAGGTCCCAACATTCCTGAACATTAATAATGTCTAACTCCCAAAAAACATCCCCGGCAACATCTTCCATGTCGACATCTGACAAAAGCTCCTTTGCCACTTTGCCGACAGCTTCGGAGAATACTTCTTCTCTGGCAACCAAGCGTCGCAAAACCTCCAGTGCCTGTTCGCCTGTCAGTCTGTTGATCAAGTTCATTTTCCTTGCCTTTCAGCAGTTTGAAACACGGCAAAAGATTAGTCCTGATCACCGTAGGCCATGCGGAAACGCAGTGCCGGATCATCGAACTTGACTTCCTTGGGGTCAAAGTGATCCGGCCTGTAGGGATGATAGTTTTTGGCATGTCCTTTAAGCCATGAAACCATATCTTTGTACTCTTCTGTTCCAGGTGACTTCAAAACAGATACCAGCTCATCATATCCACCCTCTCCACCACAATCCTCGGGTGGACAAGCACGCTCACCAGCGACACAGACCGGATATTTGACAGAGTCATCCTTGGGCAGGATCTCCTCCAGCACTACCTTATGCTCCCAATATTCGCCGAAGTCGTAGTTGTACTCTGCCTCTACACCGGGCTCAGTAAAGTAGTCGGTAATCGCTACTTCTCCTTCCGGTAAAATTTCAAAACCGCTATCCGGGTCAGGAATCCCGATTTCAACAATTTTATCGCTGCCCGGTTGCTTCATTTTGAATTCATGCAGATGGTAATCGAGCCATCCCATCGAATCCTGGATAGCGACATGCAGATCCCAGAACGAGTAACTTGCGGGCACTTGAATCCGGCGCCAAATGGCTGGCTTAATGTATAGCAGTGTTATACGAAACTGGTAAATCGACTCAGCACTCATCTCATTCACCTCCAAAACTTGTCGCCCTTAATGAGAGGGACAGAATATGACAGAAAACCTCACTGGTCTACCAAATTCAGACCCTATTACGACCAACTGGCGCACACAATGTAGTGCGCAGATTTGTTGTCTTTTACCTGGCAAACCTTGTTGCCGGGCGACCGCCGTGCTCAATAAATATTCAACTTTTGTTCAATTTCGCTAATCAACTTATGCAAGTGCCCCTCAATAATACCCCAGACAATTGCATCATCAATCGCATCATATCCGTGAGCAAGTCTATTTCTAAAGCCGACAATGGACTTTCCGCTCTCTATATCATCAAACAGTTCTGGCTCTGAATCACGAATGCGCTTAAGACCCTCTCCTATTATTTCAAACTCACGCTCCATTGCCCGACGGAATAGACGGTCAGATTGATAATCGTCGAAACTACGCGTCTTGCAAGTCTCCATAATGAAGCGACAAGAGTCCAAAACGTCAATTAGACTGGCCCGTGTGACCGGCTTCATAAATCAGCCTCCTGCTGGCTTCTACCTGACTGCGAAAACCAGGACTTTTTAAGCCTTCTACTGTAATAAGGTCAATGTCTCTATTGAAAAGGAGAGCCAGCTCCTTTTCAAATGCCATAACACGTTCGGCATATTCCAAAGTAGGCGTACGTTCTTCAAACTGCACAAGAAAGTCAATGTCACTGCTGATTTCGTCGAAACTTCCATCTGCCAGTGAGCCAAACAAATAAAGCTTGGCGACACGGAAGTCCGTGCAGAGCGCATGAACATCGTTCATACGGGAT
>CAZMGQ010000280.1:0-3756 GCA_964565855.1 uncultured Lentisphaerales bacterium
GCAGCGTGCTCGTACCGCTGCTGGTACCGTGAGCTCCGCTTTCGAACAGTCCGCCCGTCATCAACAGGTCACGGTAAGTTTCATGGGCACCGGAGCCGGAGTTGGTCGCCCCGCCTTTCTGCCGGAGAGTCCCGCCATGGACTTCGATATCGGCATCATCAGCAATGCGGTTGCCATGATTCTGTACGTTGCCGCCATAAACAATCAGCTTTGTCGGGATCACAGCGGTATTATCGGAGCCGGTAATACGGACAAAGCCACTGTTGACGATGACCGGACCGTTGAAGCTTGTCGGTGCCGGCCACTGCAGATAGGCAGAGCCCCAGCCCGCAAATACGATCCCTTCGTCTCCGTCATTTACCGGCGAGACGTTGAATACCAGCGGATGACCGTTGCCGTTGCTGATCCCCTCGGTGCGGGCATTATGGATGAACCCCTGGCCTCCGTTGAAATCGAGCGGGAGGTTGATCCCGGTGCGATCACTCTCGCCCCTCGTGCCGGTCAGATCCTGACTCGCGAACAGAATCCCGCTGTTCAAGCGCAGCACGGCATCCTCGTCGCCCGACAGCACGATCCCGGCATCGCCTGCCGTGCCTGTAACCACCAGCGAAAGCGAGTTGAGCGCCGTGACCGCCTGCGTGAGGTGGGTAGTGTTTACTGTCGTGGTGCTGCCATCGCCTTCATTGACGATCCGCACGTTATCGCCGCCGACGTGACCGTCGGTAATGGCGGGCACATATTCCGTGTCGAAGTCCAGGAGACGTATTCCCCGGTCGAGATCGTAGGTGGTCAGGCCCTGGCCGTAGTGGAGTACATTGTGGTCCAGATTGACAGATGCCCCCTTCAGAATCCCCAGCGTCGTCGGTCCGGTGGCCCCGTCGGTCCGCTCAAGCTCCGGCGGCTCCGCAAAGATCAGATTTACGGCGGCATCCTGAGCATGGGCGTCGTAGATTCCCAGGTCCTTGCCGGTAACGAGGAAACTGCCTGAGCCAGGCGCTTTTTCGAGCCGGTCGGACTGCATCGTCATGTGGTAATTGCCCTGTTGGAAAAAGCGGATTTTGGCCTGGCCGCCACGCGTGATGGCGATCTGGTTCTGGTTGGTGACGATCACATGTCCCTTCGAGGAGCCCGTAATTTCAAGTCTGGCATCTTCCAGCAGTTTTACGCTCTGGAAAATAAGCCGGTTGGAAGAGGCAACGACGTCTTTCTCGATAGCAAAGACGCTTGTGACTTCAACATCCAGCTCAGACGGAACATTGCCCTGATTGGTGAACTTGGTCCATCCTTCAAGAGCCCGTATGGTGCCGGGTCCGGCAGGGATGCTTTTGAATTGTTTGGAACCGTTTCCTATGAGCGAAAGAGTCTTGCCGTCAAAGTCCACCTGTCCTTCCAGGATGAAGTTGTTCTGCCCGACACTCCAGGTCTGGTCTGTAGCCAACCTCAGCTCATTTCGAAGGGTGATTGTACGATTGGGCGTCGTAAAGACGCCATCGGCCCCCAGGGTCAGCAGGTGTCCGGCATTGAAGGTCAGGTTGCCACCGGGGTCGGCCGTCACGGCCAGTCCGGACCAGGACAGGTCATCGCCCAGGTTGTAGCTCCTTCCCGCCGGCATCGCCGCATCCCAGGTGGCAATGTCGGTGGGGCCGGGTGCAACACCTTCAACCCAGCTCGATCCCAGGTTGAGATCGTCGGTGTTGTCGGCTTTTGTGATTACATCTGCCTTGAGGGATGCAAGACAGCCGGAGACTGCAAATGCAACAGTCGTCAACGTTCTGATAACGTGGTTTTTCATGTCTTTCTCCTGGATGGTATAGACGGTTTGTGCCAGATCGGACGCTGTCAGGCGCTTCTGGCAACTCTGGCTCGTCTTTTTGGTTTTTCAGTTATGGGTGCGGCAACAGACTTCCTTTCAATAAGCTTGACTGGAAGAGCTCTGTGTTCGGCCGGGAGAGCGGGGTTTACAATCCGCTGCAGCAGCAACTCCATGGCCACACGACCGATCTGACTGAACTGCTGCTGAATTGTCGTCAACCCCGGCGAAAGCCATTCCGCCAGGGGATCATCATCAAAGCCCGTCACACTGATATCCTGCGGAATGCGCAGCTTCAGACGTGCCAGCACCCGGTAAACCGATCGCGCTACTGCATCGCAACTGCAGACCAGAGCGGTGGGGCGGCGCTGCCGCTGCATCAGCTTGATCACGGCAGTCTCGACCTCGGGCAACCAGTCGCCGAAGCGGTCCTGGCCCTGGACATCCGCAATTAAGCGCGGATTGAGCGGGTATCCGGCTTCGGCCAGGCGTTCGCGCAATCCCAGCAGACGATCCTGCGTTGTATCGGCTTCGAGATCACCCAGAAAGGCTATCTGGCGATGTCCGACTTCGACCAGATGCTGCCCGATCAGACGTCCACCGGCCTGATTATCCGAGGCCACCGAAGGGGCATCGATTTCACGCAGATGCTGATCGACAACGACAAAGGGAAAGCCGGCCACACGCAGTTCGCTGAGGGCCCGGAAAAAAGGCGGACAGTGGAGCGACATGATGATGGCACCCCGGGCACCGCTGGCAGGCAGGCGACGGATGGCCGTCAGATCGTCGTCGATCCGGCCCTGGGCATCGTTCAGTTGCAGTGCGATTCCGTGTTCACGAGCAACATCGCGGGCGGCACGTGAGATGCGGACCGCCGGCTCCCAGCTCAGGTTGCCGGCCATCATGTTGACAACGCGGGTTTCGCTGTCGCGATCACGGACAAAAATGCCGACCCCCGGCTTGCGTTCGACCAGGCCCTCATCCACCAGCAGTTGAACTGCCTTGCGCACCGTCATGCGCGAGAGATTGTGCTGACGTCCCAGCTCACGTTCGGAAGAGATCTGCATTCCGGGGAAATGTCTCCCCTCATCAAGCTCCCGCCTCAGCACCTCGGCGAGTTGCTGATAGGGGGCTGGACCTGTATATATACCGGTATAGCTCATGCCGCAAACATTAGTTAACGTGCCGCACAAGTGTCAAGGCTTTTTATTTCGGGGCTCCCAGGGCGGGCTGGCGGTCGTTCCTCTCTATTTGTGTTCATTCGCGGTTTTTATTGGCGCGAGCTGGGCGGTTTCTGGACAGGAACAGACAGGAATGTCTGTCCTACAGTGGCTGGCCTTCGTGTCTTTGTGACTTCGTGTGAGATTTTTGCGTTGGCCTGGCAATTTTATTGTCGTGAGTTCAGTTTTTTTTCTGTACTGCCGCAAAACTCAAGGATGGTATGTTTGGCTGCGAAAGGGTATATTTGCGCCTTGAAACAGCGTAAGACAGGATTAGGGTTAGCAATGGAAAACAGTTGGGCTCAACGGATCATGATGTTCGGCGTGCTGGTGGTGGCGGTCATGATACATGAGGTGGCTCATGGTCTGGCCGCTCTCTGGTGTGGCGACCCCACGGCACGTGATGCGGGTCGGCTGAGCCTGAACCCGTTGCGGCACGTGGACCCGATCGGCACTATTGTGCTGCCGGGGCTGCTGGTGCTGACCGGCTCTTCCGTGGTCTTCGGCTGGGCCAAACCCGTGCCTGTCTCGCTCTGGCGTACCAGGTCGCCGCGGTTTGCGCTCTGGTTTACGGCTGTTGCCGGTCCTGTCTCCAACCTGCTGCTGATCGTGATTGCCAGCGTGATCTGGCGCGTACTGGCCCTGACCGGTCTGGCCCACTCGACGCCTCAGGGACTGTTGATGCTGCTCTACATGATGGGGATCATCAATGCCGTGCTGATGATC
>CAZMGQ010000281.1:0-3721 GCA_964565855.1 uncultured Lentisphaerales bacterium
CCAACTGGAACCATCGTTGGCTCCAACTGCGGCAGCATCCACATAAACAACCCCATAGGCCGACATGATCGGCATTATCAACATGGCCAGTGCCATGTTCCTTGCAGCAGTCAGGTGCTTTTTCACTCTACGCTCCTTGGTTGATGTTAAGTTGTGATCGTTACGGTTTCCGGCCGACACTACCGGATGCAAAAAACAGCGGGGTGACAACAATTGCGACAGCTCGCAGAGCAATCACATTAAGGGAAGGCCTGGCTCTCATAAATACATCCTCGCTACATTGTCAACATAGTTGACCAGATTGACGCCACATATTATTGCAAAATCAAATGCAATCCCGCAACTCAAATTATTTTCAATAATTTTGAAAGTTGCAGAGTCTGTAATCTGTCAAACAAGCGCCAGATTATTGTATGTGGCAGTGTCCGGACTCTGCCACAGGGAGGAGCAAGTGTCACTTTGGCAAAATCCTCGGCAGTTTTGATCATGCTGCAAGGGCGGATAAGTTTGCAAGTTGACTCCATATAGGCTAGTATGTATTTGCAACAGCGGGTGAAAGCCCCAAGAACAACTCATACAAATAGCAACAGAAAGGTAACAGAATGCACATACGCATTTTTGCTCTGATGACGGTAGCCGCCCTGATGTCCGGACAGTTTGTACAGGCTCAGGACGCTCTTGATATTTCACGCGCAGCCGGTGAAGATCTGCTGGAAAGAGCCGAAATCGAGGGCTCTGACGAGTGGGAAACCAAGCTTGAACTCGGCGCAACCCTGACCGATGGCAACAGCGATACAGTTCACACCACTGCCCGCCTGACCACCGAGAAAATGCACGGTTCCACCCTCGCCCAGATCGTGGTCGAAGGTGCTTACGGTGAAAACCGCAACCGGGATGACGACGGCGCAAAATCAACCGAAAAGACTGTCGGTAATATCGGCGGTAGCCTGACGCTCAAGCAGCGCTTCAACGGCGTCTACGCCTATGGCAACCTCACTGCCGAACACGACAGCATGGCTGAAGTTGACTATCGCTTCATGCTCGGTGCCGGCCTCGGAGCTTTTGTGGTGGATGAAGAAGATTTTCGCTTCTCGATTGAAGCCGGTCTGGGATACCTCTTCGAAGAAGTCAATGACATCTCCGACGACTACGCGATCGCACGCTTTGCCGAGCGCATGGAATATCGTCTCAGCGAAACCGCCAAGTGCTGGCAGATGGTCGAATACCTGCCCAAGCTCAGCAAGTTCAGCAACTACATGCTCAACGGCGAGATTGGTGCCGATGCCGCGATCAATTCCGACCTGAGCCTGGGTGTCGTCCTCAAGCAGAAGTACGACAGCACCCCCGGCGAGGGCCTCAAGAGAAGCGACACTACCCTGACTGCTCAGATGACCATCCGTCTCTGATGCCCCCAAACACGGCCCAGCCGGACCGGACCAGGCAACGATCTGATGCAAACCAAGCCTGATCACACCGCAGAATCGCAGATAACCGCATCTCAGACCGGACCCCTGCCCTGGGATATCCACTGTCATACGGAGTATGCCTACTGCACCCGCGATACTACTGCGGCTCAGAATATACTGGTTTGCAAAGATGCCGGACTGGCGGGCCTGGGCCTGGTGGAACATGCCTTCCACCTCTACTTCCCCGTTGACATGGCCTGGTCATTCCGTTGGCAGAATGAACATGACGCTGTGGAAAAGGCCTTCAACGGGGAGACCCCCACCCGCATGGCCAAATATCGCCGCTTTATCCGCGAGATCCGTCGCGATCCCTTCGTCCGCATCGGGCTTGAGCTGGATCTGCTGAACGACGGTCGCCTGCTGCTGGCACCGCAGGATTCCGACGGCTGGGACTACCTGATCGGAGCCATTCACGCCTGTGACGGCCTGACCAGGCCGGACTCCCAGAGCCATGCCGAAAAAGTCTTCATGCGTGATCTCGAACGGCTGCTGGCCCATCCGATTCAGGTTCTGGCTCACCCTTTCCGCTTCTTCAACCGTGGCGACCTGACCAAACCGACCCACCTCTATAAGGCAGTGGCGGATCTACTGGCAGCCACAGGAGTCGCTGCCGAGATCAACCACCACATCAACCAGCCCGACCCGGCCTTCTTCCGCCTCTGCCTGGAGCGCAATGTCAAAATTGCTCTCGGTACCGACGCGCACGAACCGTTCGAAGTCGGCAATCTTGATAAAAATCTGGAGTTTCTGAACCGGATCGGGGTTCAGCCGGAAGACTACGGCGATCTGCTGTACAATCCCTGACCCAACCCACGAGGCAAGTCACAAGGAGAAACAGCAACCTCATGACAGCGCGTCAATGCCTCCAGACCGTCAACGCCGGGCAGCAGCCAGTGTGTGTGCTGGTCGCCCGTAAACATCGTCTGTAAGCAGCACACAATGGACAAGAAGCTCGAACGACACATTCTGCACGTTGATATGGACGCTTTCTACGCCTCCATCGAACAACGCGAACACCCTGAATGGCGCGGCAAGCCGCTCGTAGTCGGATCGAGCCCGAATGAGCGGGGCGTCGTTGCCACCTGTTCCTATGAGGCACGTCAGTTCGGTATCCGTTCGGCCATGTCCTCGCGCGAAGCGGGGCGACGCTGCCCGCACGCCATTTTTACCCCCGGCAACTATGCGCTCTATGAGGAGGTCTCACGTCAGGTTTTCGAGATTTTCGAGCGCTACACGCCACTGGTCGAGCCTCTCTCGATCGACGAAGCCTTTCTCGATATCTCCGGTGCCCTGCGTCTCTTCGGCAGCCCGGCCGAAATAGCTTCCTCCATCCGCTCCGATCTGCGTCGCTCACTGCAGATCACCGGCTCGGTCGGCATCGCCCACAACATGTTTCTCGCCAAACTGGCCAGCGACATGCAGAAGCCGGACGGCCAGACCGAAGTTCCACGTGACCCGGAGGCAGTGCGCGAGTTTCTAGCCCCCCTGCCCGTCCGCCGTCTCTGGGGTGTCGGCCCGGTCACAGCGGCAACCCTCCACCGGGCCAACCTCCACACTGTCCGCGATATTCAGCAATGTCCTCTCCCTCGGCTCTGCCGCCTGATCGGCGACTCGCTCGCCAACCATATCTCACGCCTCGCGGTCGGCGAAGACTTTCGCGAAGTGGACCCCACCTCAGTCGAAAAATCCATCTCCCGCGAACATACCTTCGATAACGACACTGCCGACCGTGCTCTGCTCGAAACCACCCTCCGCGAACTGGTCGACGACGTCGGCCGGCAGGTACGTCAGAGCGGCCGTTTCGCCACTGTGGCCCGGCTCAAGCTGCGCTGGTCGGACTTTACCACCATCACCCGCCAACGGCCCTTCGACACACCTGCCATCGACGACTTCACCCTGCGCGAGGCCGCCCTGCAGCTCTTCGGCGAAGCCTACCACAATCGCAAGGTACGGCTGATCGGCTTCGGTGTCAGTGGCTTTACCGGCAGCCGCAGCAATCAGATGCTGCTTTTCGACGATCCGGCGCCGCTGCGCGACAAGCGGGAAAAAATCTGTGCCACCGTCGATGCACTGCGCGCCAGCCTCGGCAGCTCGGTCCTCACCATCGGTCCCACCCCGCCGCCCCGCCGCAAACGTATCCGCGACTGAAGAGGCGGATCACCGAGCCGCCCGTCGTGCTTGCCGACTCCAAAAAACCTTAACCCGTAACTCCTGAAACTGGTGAATAACTTTTGTCTTTAACCAGGTATTTCCGG
>CAZMGQ010000282.1:0-3702 GCA_964565855.1 uncultured Lentisphaerales bacterium
GCTGCTGGACGGCGTTGGCTGGGTGATGCGCCTGGTGCACGGTTTGTGCCCGCTGCAGCAGATCGTTGAAGGGCAGGGCAAACAGGTCCAGGATCGTCCGGGTCGACCAGGCGGGGGCCAGGAACTCGTGGCGGGTGCGGGCGTGCATGACAGGCTCCGGGAGGGGAAACAGCACGGATCGTAGGCGCTGCCGGCCCCGTGCCGCAAGCTGGAAAATTGGTCTATCGGTTTGCAAATCACAGGTAATTTGATGATCTTGTCGTCTATTCCGGGATAGCCACGCAGTCGCCCCGGGTTTCGGTCGCGATCTTTCCCGGCGGGTCGATATGTAAAGAGTTGTGATTTTCAGCTCGCGCGGGGCTGCTTCGTCCTGATTGGAACAAAAGGGTTTTGCCTCGCTGCTGATGCGAAGCAGAAATGTCCGTGCCTCCATCTCCAGGCCGGACATTCTCGCGTTGCGCCGGCAGCCCGGCGCCTGGAGACGAGGGATGGAAGAAAACGCCGTATAATGATGCTCCCTCTTTCCGGCGCGATGTTCTGTCGCGCCGGTCCCGCCCGAGTGGTGAAATTGGTAGACGCAGGGGACTCAAAATCCCCCGCCGCAAGGCGTGCCGGTTCGATTCCGGCCTCGGGCACCATTCAAAAACTTCTGAGAAATCAAGGCTCTACCCAATAAACGATCGGCTCCAGCCATGATCGTAATGTAGCGGCCAGCGCCTTGGCCGGGCTTTGCTCAAACTGAGCGATCAAGGCCAGGAACTTGGGCAGCAGCTTCCTGGCGCGTTTGGCCTACACGAATTTCATGGCGGAATGTGCTAACATTAAGCGTACAAAGCAAACTTTGGGCTAACATCATGCCTGCGCGAGCCATATCCACATCCGTCCCTGCCCCAAAGTCTTCTCGCCTGGGGTTGCGCACCACATCGGAACAGGAAGCCGTATTACGCCGTGCTGCGAATGTCGCGCATAAATCCTTGACCGAATTCATTCTCGACGCTGCAACACGCGCTGCGGAGCAGACCTTGCTCGACCAGCGGCTATTCATGGTGTCGGGCTCCCAATATCAAGCCTTACTGGAATTGCTCGACCGCCCTGAACAACACAATCCAGGATTGGCTGACCTCTTCGCCAGGAAGGCCCCCTGGGAGGCTTGATGAGACTGTCGGCGCCTGTAGCACTTGCAGCTCATCACAATCTTGAAGGATTCGACTGCGGCAAGCCGGCGTTGACCGATTGGCTGCTACGCCACGCCAGACAAGCCCAGGGCAGCGGCTCAGCCAGAACCTTTGTCGGTTGTGATGGTCAGCGCGTGGCGGGGTATTTCAGCCTGACAGTTGGCCAGGTCGACACGACCGAAGTCCCGGAGGGGGTTCGACGTGGCATGGGTCAGTATCCCATTCCTGTCGTGCTGTTGGCCCGCTTAGCTGTTGATACCGACTGCCAAGGGAAAGGCGTCGGGATGGGCATGCTGCAAGATGCCATCCGACGTACCCTGCTCATTTCCGAACAGGCAGGGATACGCGCTTTGCTGACCCATCCTATCGACACACAAGCCGACACGTTCTATCGCAAATTCGGGTTCGAGCCCACACCAGAACAGGAGAGTCAGTTAATACTGCTTCTGAAGGATGCTCGAAAGTACGTTTAGGCAGCATGAACGACTGCTTAAAGGCACAGGCGTCTCGCGGCGAGGCCCGCCGCACCATCACGCATGTAAAAAAAGGGGTGCTTCCAATAGGAGGCACCCCTCAGAGTGTTGATAAATCCCCTGTTTTTGAACTGCAGATAACTGGGTGCGGTTCTGCCGTGCCAACAGATTGCCGCCCGGCATGAGCAGAAGAGGAAATTGTTGGGGCAACGCTGTGACCAAGCCCTTCTTCAGCAGTCTGAAAAAGGAACGCATCTGCAAACGCATCTACAAAACCCGTGACCTGGCCCGTGTCGATATCTTCGACTACATCGAGGTCTTCCACAATCGACAGCGTCGCCACAGTCATCTGGGCGGCGTCAGTCCTGAGGCGCTTGAACGCGCCGCCGCGCGAGGCTCTGCACTGTCCACCGTTTCGGAGAAAGTCCACCGTCTTGGCTTGGCCGCTGCCATGCGTCAGGGGTGGTGGTGTTGTAGATGGGGTGAATCTAGATGGGGTGAATCGCTTCGACGAACCGTTGGGCCAGGCTTGGGGTTGAACTCCCTCGCCAGACGACGCTCAGATCGAACGATGGCAAACAGTCCCCGTTTTCGATACGGCAATAGCGCACACCGTCAAATGCAAGGTCCTGTATCCAGGACGGCAGCAGGGCAATGCCCAGACCCGCTGCAACGCATGCCAGTACTGTTAGTGTTCGATTGGCTTCCTGAGAGACATGGACATGGAGGGACTGTACCCGGAAAGCCTCCAGGATGCGCGCATTAAAAGCGGGCAGATGCGATTGCGGGAACATGACTAGGCCATGACGGGCAATTTCTGCAAGTGATATCTGGTCCTTGCCGCTAGTGTGCAGATTGGCTGGCAGGGCGGCGATCAGGGGCTCGCGAGTCAGCAATCTTTCACGAAAGCGTTCTCCTACGATGACTGGTGGGTGTAATAGACCGACATCGATGTGGCCGGATTGCAGGGCCTGAATCTGCTGGGCGTTGTTCATTTCAGACAGGATGATACTCACGCCGGGGGTTGATTCTCGCAGGCGGCGCAATGCGGTGGGCAGGACATGTACCAGTGACGAGGAAACGACTCCGATCGTCAGCTGACCGGCACTGCCACGAGTGACGTCATGCACCACTCGCTCCGCTTTGTCGATCATAAATAATGCATTGCGGATGTCTTCCAAGATAGCCTGACCAGCAGGGGTTAGGCTCGCTCCTCGGCGAGTTCGGACGAATAATTTGGCGCCTAGGTGCTTCTCGAGACGGGAAATGGACTGGCTTAAGGCGGGCTGGGCGATACCCAAAGATGCTGCCGCTTGAGTGACAGACCCGGATTCCGCAACCGCAAGAAAGTGGCGAAGTGCAGGAGATTCCATATCAAATTAATATGAAAAAAATACATAATCATATAAAATTATATATGTTTTATCGCTAGAATGCACTGGTGTCATTTTATGCATCGCCAGAGCTCTCATGGTTTACCCGGTCGTTGACAGTCATGCTCATATCTTCACCACGAAACTTCGCATGGTGCAAGCACGCCGTTACACACCAGATCGAGACGCGACGATTACTGATTACCTGGAAATGCTGCGACGGAATGCAGTTGAGTACGGAGTTCTAGTCCAGCCGAGTTTTCTGGGTACGGATAACCAATACATGCTGTCTGCCTTGTTAGGCCATCCGACCCGACTCCGAGGGGTTGCCGTTGTCGATCCGAACATTGGCACAGAAGATCTTCTTGCCTTTCATGCGGCCGGTATTGTTGGGATTCGACTCAACTTGATCGGCAGGTCCATTCCGGATCTGGCATCCGAAGATTGGAGCCGGTTGCTGGATTTCGTGCACAAGCACGATTGGCACATTGAGTTGCATGCTACCGCTCGGTATTTGCCGGAACTCGTTGCGCCGTTATTGGCCAGAGGCTGCAAGATCGTGGTCGATCATTTTGGTCGCCCGGATGCCTCCTTGGGCGTCAGCGATCCTGGATTTCAGTATCTGTTGAAGACGAGTGAGACGGGATTGGTCTGGGTAAAGCTCTCGGCCCCCTATCGCCT
>CAZMGQ010000283.1:0-3688 GCA_964565855.1 uncultured Lentisphaerales bacterium
TGAGCCGTCACACTCCAGCCGTTACGATTTCGACCAGATCGGCAACAACCGCTGGGCGTCCCTGAACACCGCCACAAACTACTACACCACCAGCCAGTTCACTCAATATGCTGCGATAGAGAACGGTATGCTAATTGAGCCCAAAGCCGCCCCACCACCGCCCCAGCCGGACAAAGAACACGAGAAGCCTCTAGGAGCACCTGCGAATCAGGCGCGAATGGGGATCGTGCCGGTGGCATCGACCTGGTAGTTCCAGCGACTGATATAGGCGCTTCCCTCGAGAAATTCATGGTCGCGATCGTCGAGCAACTGCTGGAGCTGCTGGTCTAGCTGTAGCCGGAACTCAGCACTGGTGGGGTCGTTGACGAGATTGTTGAGCTGATATGGGTCTTTGAGGTTGTCGTAGAGCAGCCAGGGACCGTCGAGAGTACGGACGTAGGTGTAGCGGACAGTGCGCAGGCCGCGATATTCACGACCGCCCCGACCACGGTGCCACTCGCCGAAGGGGGTGACACAGCTCAGGAGTCCGGCTTCTGCGGCCGGTGGTAATGTTCCATCCGAGATGCAGGTACTCAAGTTGCGGCCTTCGACGGTGGCCGGGACTGGCAGTTGGCAGAGGCCAAGCAGCGTCGGCATGATATCTGGTGCATCGATAAAAATTTCGCTTGAGCCAGGTTGCCAGTCCGGCATTCCCGGCCAGCGTAACAGGAAGGGCACACGGATCGACTCGTCCCAGGGTTTCTGTTTGCGTTCGATACCCTGTGAGCCGAGCATGTCGCCATGGTCGGAGGTGAAGACGAAGATTGTGTCCCGGGCGAGGCCGGTTTCGTCGAGACAGTCGAGCAGAGATCCCAGACAGTGGTCGAGGGCACTGCAATGGGCATAGTAGCCGACCAGCCACCGACGGGCATCTTCAGCCATTGCGTCCGGTACATTGGGGCGCAGCTCAATTTTGGCAGGATTGTAAAGACGGCGGAACTCCTCAGGCGCGGAATCGTAGGGATCGTGTGGCGGCCCCCAGGAGAGCATCAGCAGAAATGGTTTGTCGGGCTTGCGCGAACGCAGATAGGCCATGGCATCGCGGGTCTGGGCGAGGGCATCGTAGTCTTCCCAGTAGCGACGCGTGCTGTCATTGCCGGCAAAGTAGGGCGAGTGGTTGTAGTCGTGGGTACATTCGAGCACTTTCCAATAATCAAATCCCATGCGGCGCTCAGGCGGGATGTAACTGGAGCGGCCATGACCATCGATATGCCATTTGCCGACGTAGGCCGTATCGTATCCGGCATTGGCAAAAGCAGTGGCGATAGGGACGGCACCGGGAGCCGGTGGGACATCGTTCAGGAAAACTCCGTGAGTCAGCGGATGCTGCCCGGTCATCAGGCTGGCACGGTAGGGCGAACAGACCGGCGTGCCGGAGATGGCATGGACAAAATCGATACTTTCCGCAGCGAGAGCATCCAGCCGTGGTGTCTGTACGTTCTGGTCGCCATTGTAACCGGTTGCCTGCTGACGCCATTGGTCGGCAAAGACAAAAACAATATTGGGCGGTCTGGCAGTGGAACTGTGGTCCGGTTCTGCCGGGGTATGTGAGAGGTTGGTGTTCATTGTCAGTCAGCCTCCCGGTCAAGTTGCGCGAGCAGGGCTTCGGCGGCTGCCACTTGTGCCGACTGTTTGTTGGTCCCGCTGCCTGTGGCGCGGCAATGTTCGCCCAGCGCGACCTCGGCCGTAAATATTTTGGCATGGGGCGGTCCTTCCTCCGACAAAGTGCGATAGCTCGGGGGGATCTGGTAACGGCGCAGTGAGATCTGTTGCAACTTGCCTTTGGGATTGTCGGCCCAGTGGTCGCGGGGGAGTGAGTTCAGCCGCTGCTCGAAGGTACGTTCGAAAACAGAGGTGGCGGCAGCGATGCCGGCATCGAGGTAGAGGGCCCCCAGAATCGCCTCCATGGCATCGGCCAGCATTGAGTCGCGGTTGCGACCACCGCTGAGTTCTTCGCCGCGTCCGAGGCGCAGAAAGCGTCCGAGACCCAGATCGCGAGCGACGGCTGCCAGACCCGGTTCGCTGGCAATATGGCTGCGCAAAATCGTCAGAGTACCCTCCTGCTGTCTCTGGTAACGGCGATAGACAATATCGGCCAGGATCAGACCCAGCACGGCATCGCCCAGAAACTCAAGCCGTTCGTTGTCGGTACAGTCCTGCGGGTTTTCGTAGCGGTACGAACTGTGCGTGAGTGCCGCCTCCAGCAGCGATCGGTCCTTAAAGTTGTAGCCCAGAATCTGTTCCAGTTCGTTCAGGGAGGCATCTGGAGACGGGGAAGTGTCGGACATGGTTCAGGCTCGGGGATGGAATTGACGGTGCAGGCTCAGGAGACGCTTCTGATCGACATGGGTGTAAACCTGGGTGGTGGCGACGTCGGCATGTCCCAGCATCTCCTGGATCACACGGAGAGGAGCGCCATTTTCCAGCAGATGGCTGGCGAAGGAGTGGCGCAGGGTATGAGGTGTGAGATGCTTTTCGATACCGGTCCGACGGGCATGACGTGTGACAATGCGCCAGACTCCCACCCGGCTCAGGCCGCGTCCGACACGTGAGATGAACAGGCTGTGTTCCGTGATATCGGGCTTGAAAAGGGGACGACCTTCCGCCAGATAGTGACGCACGGCTTCGACAGCACTACTGCCGACCGGTATCACCCGCACCTTGTCGCCTTTGCCAATGACCCGGACATAGGCTTCGTCGAGAAAGATCTGATCCAGTTGCAGGCCGGCCAGCTCGGACACCCGCATGCCTGTGGCGTAAAACAGCTCCAGAATAGCCCGGTCACGTGTACCTTCGCGTGTGCCGCCGACAGGGCTGGTGAGCAATTGTTCAACCTCCTCATGCGTCAGCCAGTCTGGCAGGGTTTGCCAGAGTATTGGTGTTTCGAGGTGGGTGGTGGGATTGTGGTCGAGGTGGCCTTCTTCCTGTTCGTAGGTGAAAAATACCTTGATAGCTACCAGACGGCGAGAAAGGGAAGCCGGAGCGAGACCACGCTGGTCTTCGGAAGTCAGAAATTCAAGAATGTGTTCACGCTCAACGGCAGCGTGATCTGCAATACCTGCGTTTGTCAGGTAATCCTGCAGGGCTTCGAGGTCATTCCGGTAAGCTTCGCGTGTATTGATGCTGAGACCACGTTCGAAAGTCAGGTGGTCCAGAAAACGTTCAATAGCGATGTTCACGACAGGAGGCGGGTAGGGCGGCTGCGGCTGTGGGGTCGGCCGGGATGGGGTAGGGTTCTGCGGCAACCTCATAACCGGCGGCAGCGATGGCAAACTCCAGGTTTTTAATGGCGATCAGC
The DNA here is from genome assembly GCA_964565855.1 of uncultured Lentisphaerales bacterium. Classification (GTDB taxonomy): domain Bacteria; phylum Verrucomicrobiota; class Kiritimatiellia; order RFP12; family JAZUKQ01; genus CAZMGQ01. Next base: position 3,338 of record CAZMGQ010000283.1, read on the forward strand.
ATCGAATCATAGGTCACACTGACACGTCTTGTCGCCAGGTCAAATTCGAGGTCTTTTGCCCTGACACCTTCGGTGGCATGTTGTTCCAGAGCGCGTCGCACCCGGCCGACACAGAGTGAGCACTGCATACCCGGCACTTCGATCTCGACCGTGCGGATATCCTGAGTGCGGCAGCCCCCCACAACCAGAGTCAGCAGGAGCGACAGAGTTATGAAAAAGTTCTTCATGCCGGCAAGCGTAATTAGCAGTAACTGGCGGAGGGAGAGGGATTCGAACCCCCGGAGGCTTGCACCTCAACGGTTTTCAAGACCGCCGCTTTCGACCACTCAGCCATCCCTCCGGTGATTGGTC
>CAZMGQ010000284.1:0-3676 GCA_964565855.1 uncultured Lentisphaerales bacterium
AAAGACTGCGCCGGACCCGCCGGGCAGCCCTCTACCGCGAGCTGGCCGCCCTGCTCGAAGCCGGTCTGACGCTCGAACATGCCCTGTCGATGCTGATCGGGGAGGGCGGCACACGCGAAATGGCAACCGTACTGATGCCGGTGCGGGATGCCGTGCGCGAAGGCCAGTCCCTCGCCGGCGCCCTCACGGCAGCCGATGGTGCCATGGCGGATTTTGAGACAGCCGCCATCGCCGCCGCCGAACGTACCGCCAGCCTGCCGCAGATGTTCATTCAGTTGGCGGAACACCTCGAAACGAGCGACGAAGCCCTCGAGCGTCTGCGCTCGGCCGCCATCTACCCGTCTTTTGTACTGCTGCTGGGCATCGGGGTGGCGGTGCTGCTGCTGGGTGTACTGGTACCCCGAGCCCAGGCGGCCCTGGCAGCGGGAGGTATGGCGCTACCGTCGGCCAGTCTGCTGGTGGTACGTGTCGCCCGTCTGGCCGCCCTGCTGGCTGCGGCGAGTCTGCTGCTGCTGGCTCTGGGGACTGTGGCAGTGTCTGCACTCTGCCACCGCAACCCGGCCCATCGGCGTCGACTGCACCGCCAACTGTTGCGTCTGCCGGTCGCCGGAAAGCTGATTGCAAGGCTGGCAGCCGCCCGTTTTGCTTCGACTCTGGCCGTATTGAGCCGCGCGGGAGTGCCCTTGGTGGAAGGTCTGGTGCTGGCGGGTCAGGCCACCGGCAACCTGCACCTGCAAGCCCGCCTGACCGAAGTGTCGGACGAAGTACGGCAGGGCGAAGCGCCGTCGCAGGCGGTGGAACGGGTGGCCGAAATCGGCCCCTGGCTGGCGGAGTGGATGCGGGTTGGCGAGGCGGGCGGCTGCCTCGATGCCATGCTGTCTGTGGCTGCCCAACGGGCCCGCAGCGGCTGGGAACGTTCCGTCGGACGTCTGTTGACGCTGTTCGAACCGCTGGTGCTGGTCTGTGTGGGTCTGTTTGTCCTGGCCGTGGCACTGGCCGTGCTGCTGCCGGTCACTTCACTGACCCGCGCGATAGGGTAGTGGCGGACCGCCGGGCCATCCGGCCCGGCGAAACACACCCTGCTACTCGTGCAGATATACGTCCCAGTCGAGGTAACTGTTGAGGGCTTCGTCGATCGCATCCCCGACTTCAGCCATGGTGGCTGCGGTATGGTGCTCGAAACCGTTGGCACAGATATAGTGCAGCAGCTCCTGTAGCCCCGGCACCTCGAAGACGCCGTAACCGCCGAAGGTTTCCAGCTTGTCGTCGGTAAACTCACCCTCGCCTGCATAGCCGCGGATCTCACCGTTGATGTCGTCCGTGCTCAGGCGCAGATAGGTGAATGGACCCGGTTTGACCCGGCCGATGATCGTGCCTCCGGTATTTTCCTTGCCAACCGTACCGGCGATAATCGCCTGGTAACTCATTTCGTGTTGCTTGAAGAAGCTCTTGGGCAGGTTGGAACAGTGGAAGAAGACTCCCTTGTCGGGATCGTCGCCGTAGTTGTTGTTCCAGTCGAGCAGGGCTGCGGGAGTGCCCGAAGCCTGCTGCAGGACATACATGCCCAACAGGCCGGCAATATCACACTCGCAGGCGCTCGGGAAGAGACCTTCCGACATCATGCTCATCAGGGTACAGGGGACGATACCGTAGATTTCCTCCAGTGCAGTCCAGCACTGGATGCTCGAACCCGACAGTTCGTTGATCGACATCCATTCGTCGATCGCACTGCCCAGCCGGGCCATGCGTACCAGCGCATCCGGCGGAGTGCCGGCACAGCTCGTGTACTCTTTGATCGCCGCCAGCTTGTCCTTCACAATCTTGTCGCTGTCCTTGTAGGCCTGCGCCTTGTGCAGGATTTCGGAGAGGTCGAGCGTCTCAATCGAAATGCCGTTTGCTTCGAGAATCTTTTCGCTGAAGCGGACGGTCGTAAAGGGAGCCGGCCGGGCACCGATCACTCCCAGGCGCAGGTTCTTCAGGCCCCGGACAATGCGGCAGACCCCCGCGAAGCGTCGCAAGTCGGCCTTGAAGTCGTCCGAATAAGGATCGACCGTATGCAGATCAGTCAGAGAGTAACGGATGTTGTATTGGCGCAGATTGTTGCAGCAGGACATTTTGCCGCAAAAACTGTCGCGACGATTTCTGATGCCCATGCGGTTGACATCATCCGGCCAGGCATGCACCAGTACCGGCACATCCAGCCCCGACCAGCGGATGGCGTTGGCAACAGCCCGCTCATCGCCGAAGTTCGGCAGCGTCACGAGGATGCCGTCAATCTTGTCGGCATTCTTTTTGAACAGGTCGGCACAGGCGCGCGCCTCGGCCACCGACTCAATGGCACCGAACTTGGTGCCCAGCTTTTCGCTGACGATAACGGCCTTGATGCCCAGTTCTTTCAGAACCTTCAACGTTCCCTTGCGGCCCTCTTCACAGAGATGATCCGGGAAAAAGCCCCTGGTGCCGACGATGACTCCGAGTGTCAGTGGTTTTTGCATGATGTGCTCCGGTTGCGTTAACCTTCTTGGTGGGTGATTTGATAAACTTTTGCGCTACTTTTTGTCTGCCGCCTCGGGAGTCTTGCCGGCCACCTTGTTGACGAGGGCGACTTCCTTCTCCAGCGCTGCAATCTGCCGCCGCAGGTCCGCCTCCTGATTGCGCAGACGATCCGGCACCTTGCGTTTGAACTTCTCCATGTCGGCAATTTGCTTTTCGGCTCTTTCGAGCTGTTTGCTGAACCTGTCGATATCGCGTGTCTGGGTCCTGGTCACTTTTTCGACCTCGCGATCCAGCAAAGTTTTGGCCTGTTCCAGATGTCGCTCGATACTGGCTTTTCTCGTTATGGTCATCCCGCCAGCCGGCTCTTTTTCCAGTGCCTCAAGGTCCACCTCGGCATCCTTCACTCTTTTACGCGCCTCGACAACTGTCTCGTATTTCTGGGCCAGCTTCAGACTTTCCGCATCACGCGGATTGAAGCCCAGCAGAGTGGTGGTGGTGGGAGTCGCCGCCAGGACATTGCTCAGAGTCCTGTCCAGGCTGTTCAGGGCACGGATCTGCTGGTCCATCCGATTGAGTTCGGCATTGGCCTCCGAAAGACGGTTGAGCGCCGCCTCGGTCGGGTTGTCACCCAGACGGGTCCGCATACGGTGTATGTCGTCGCGTTTTTTGGCGACTTCCTTGCTTGCCCGGTCACGGAAACTGTTGCGTTCGCTTCTGAAACGGCCGACAGCAGTGGAATAATTGGCTTCCAATACTTTCAGCTCACGTTCGGCGGCGGGGCGTGCTTCGATGCCGAAAACAACCTGCTTCTTCTTGATCTCCTCCTGCAGCTCGCGCGCTTCCTTCCAGCTCTCCATCATGCGCGGGATATCCTTTTCCAGTGCTTCGAAGATCTCCTTGGCTTCGGGGGCGAGTCCCTTGGTATAGTCCATCGGCTTTTCATCCGACAGGGCGACTATGCCTGCCGCCACCAGAATTATGGTCAGCAGACGGCCAACCGAATTGATGCGGAAAAGTGTGTGTTTCATAGTATCCTCCCGTTGATGGAACAACTCTATCTCAAAATGCCCAGTCTAGCAGGTTGAACACCAGGCGACAAGAGCCTGCCGCTCTCCGGCCCCTCCCGCTAGGGCTGTTTCATCTGTTTTAGGCAGAATGGAATTGTTTGGTCGTGGTGACG
>CAZMGQ010000285.1:0-3661 GCA_964565855.1 uncultured Lentisphaerales bacterium
GCACAATTACACGACATGCCTGATTTATGATGTCTCAGATGAAACAGCCCTGGATCGCTGATCTGATGCTGAGTCAGCAAGTGGCTGATTCAAGGTTGGTTGGCTGCTTCAGGAGCCACGTCTGGCATGTTGTCGATGGTCGGTTTCGAGTGCCTGGCGGATGGCACGGATTTTGTCGGGAGGAGTCGTAGCTTCGATGGCCACGGCTATTTGTTTGGGTGCCAGAGCATGCAGGCGTCCGTAGTTTTCGTGCAGCCAGTCGGCGATTGCCATTACCCGCTCAAAGGGCGATGCTGCATCGCCACGTATCAACGCGGCTGTATGGTTGAAACGTTGGCGGTTGTAGAGCAGGTCCCAGGTCCGGGCAAAACGGGCCAGCCGCCGCATCTGCATGAAGGGTATGACGGATGTGGCGAGGATTTCGTAGGGCGGATCGGGTGCAAAACGCAGGTCGAACTCTGCCACGTCGTTGGCTAGTGCCGTGCCCGGCAACAGCTTGAGGATGCCGACCTGCAACTCGGCCGGCTTGAGTCGCACCAGGCGATCGAACCCGGCGGCAAATGATTCGCTGCCTTCGCCGGGGAGCCCGACAATCAGGTCGGCATGGACATCGGCCCCGGCTTCATCGGTCAGAAAACGCAGGGTTTCGGTGGCAATTTCAGCATCGAAGGGACGGCGGATGCGTTTGGCGACAGCGGCATCCCAGGTCTGGATACCGACTTCGAGGTGTAGTCCGTGCGGCGGGAAGCGTAGCAGACGCTCGCGCCAGGCAGGGGATATTTTGCCGGGCGTGAACTCGAAGTGCAGCGTGAGATCGTCGCGCCAATGTTCGAGCATGAAATCGAGCACCGTCAGGGCATGTTCGCCGCCGAGGTTGAAGGAGCGGTCGAGAAATTTGAAGGCCCTGGCTCCCCGCTGCAGGAGGTCGTGCAGTTGTGGCAGCAGTCTATCGAGATCAAAGTAACGGATGCCGCCGCTTTCGGAGGAGGTACAGTAAGTACAGGCAAAGGGACAGCCACGGGTGGTTTCGGCATAGACGACCCGGTGTGCCAGATCGTCGTCGGTATAGAGGCTGTAGGGCAGCTCAACTTCGCTGAGAACTGGCAGTGACGGGACGATCGTGCCGAGTTTCCGTTCGTCTGTGAGCAGACGCTGGCAGAGAGACTCGATGATCCCTTCGGCTTCGCCGCAGACTACGGCATCGGCCAGGTCGTGCAGTTCGGTCTGATCGATACCGGGGACGAACTGTGGACCGCCCAGAATCAGTGCTGTTTCGGGAGCGACCAGCCGCAGGAGTTTCAAGGTGGCGGTGACAAAGCTAACATTCCAGATATAGACCGAGAAGCCGATCACAGCAGGGCGGTGGAGCAGCAGCCGTTCGATAAACTGTTCGGGCGTGGTTTCGCGGGTATCGGTTTCGATAATACGGGCCCGCGATTGCAGACTGCCGAGATTGGCCAGCAGACAGCGGGGGGCGAAAGAGCTGTGAATATAGCCGACGTTGACCCCGACCAGCAGGATGTCGCAGGGTTCGGTTGTGTGTTGGTAGGACATGCTAGCGATATAAAATGCGGTTGAGACATAAGGGCCGGCTCAGACTGCAAAAAAGTTGCTGACCGGTCGGTCTCCGATGAGGCTTTCCATAGTATGATGTATATCGCCAAGGCACAATCAGCAATTCTGATTTTGGGCTAGCTCGAGTTTCGCGCCCATCCTCATAAAACCCCGTCAAATCGCGCTTTCGCTCCGAAAGGCACTACAAAGTCGCCTGGTCTGCTTTGCTGACTAGCCCGACCTTTTGCTTATTACAGTATGATGCCTTGGCAGCCTGTTTCAGGTGATATTGAGGTTGATGTGACCGTCCACCCGATTCTTTATAGTGTCGATTCGGGCGCAGTCCCAGGTCCGTTTTCAGTGCCTTGAAGTCATTTTTCTGCCCGTGTCAGGCAGATCTATGTCTGCCATAGCTGATCGTCACTAAGCGACCGCTCGCTGGTACGCAGTATATAACACCCCCAGAGGTCTGTGCCCTCGCTGATCTTTTCATCCTTGCGCTGCCACTCCGGTCGCGCCCCAGGAAAGCAAAACTCTACGTAGTTTCAGTTTACGGCTTCTTCCAGCAGGCCAGAAATTCGGTGTTGCCCTTGGGGCCCAGCAGCGGCGACTTCACCACTCTCGTCAGTTTCAGCCCCAGTTCCTCCCGTGCAAATCCCGTCACCCGCTCCACCACCTCTTCGTGCACAGCCGGGTCGCGCACCACGCCGCCACGTTTCACCTGCTCACGTCCCGCCTCGAACTGCGGTTTGATCAACCCCACCAGAGTTCCACCGGCTGCCAGCACCTCCACCATCGGCGGCAGAATCAACGTCAGTGAAATAAAGGCCACATCCGTCACTGCCACCTGCGGCACAAAAGGCAGATCCTCCGCCGTCAGATGGCGGGCATTGAATCCCTCCATCACCGTTACCCGCGGGTCTTCCCGCAACTTCTGGTGCAACTGGGCCCGCCCGACATCCAGCGCCACCACCCGCCCCGCCCCATGCTGCAGCAGACAGTCGGTAAAGCCTCCCGTCGAAGATCCGACATCCAGACAGTCCAGCCCGGTCACCTCCAGCCCGAAGCTCTCGAAAGCCGCCTCCAGCTTTTCGCCACCCCGGCTGACAAAACGTGCCCCCGCCACCCGTTCCAGCACAGAATCTACCGGATACAGGTTGCCGGCCTTGGTTGCCGGATGGCCTGCAATACGGATCTGACCCGCCAGAATCAGGCGTCGTGCCTGTTCCCGGCTTTCGGCCAATCCGGCCGCCAGCACCAACATATCGAGCCGTTTTTTCGATCCCTTCACACCATCTCCCCCGCAGTTTTGGAAACTTCTATTGTCTGTTGACTAAGCTCCTTATATTATGACATAATGGTGGTTTTACGAAGTCATTTTTCAGAGGATTTTCAGATGGCAGCCGATCTACAAGCACTGCTTGACAAAATTCAAACCGAGGGTGTTGACAAGGCTGAAACCGAGGCCCGGCGTATCGTTGACGAAGCCCGCCAGAAGGCCGCGACTATCGTTGCCGAGGCCGAAAAACAACAGGCCTCGGCCAAAGCCGCTGCCGAGACCGAAGCCCGGCTCCTCCAATCGCGTGCCGAACAGTCGATCCGCATTGCCGCCCGCGATGTGCTGCTCGGTGTCTCAGCGTCGCTCGACCAGACGCTCAAACGCCTCCTGCTCGATAAAATCTCCTCCGCTCTGACTCCCGAGTTTCTCCAGACTTTTGTCGCGGATGTCATCAAATCCTATGCCGAGTCACCCGATGCCGCCCAGGGCATCGAAGTCCGCATCCCTCCGGCCCAGGCCGACCAACTGCGCGACTATCTGCTCCAGAGCTTCCGCGAATCAGCCGCTGGCGGCATCCGGGTCAGCCCCGACAGCGATACCTCCGCCGGATTCCGCGTCTCGCTGGCCGATGGCCGTATCGAGCATGATTTTTCGGCTCCGGCCATTCAGGCCGCCATGGCCCGCCTGCTGCGTCCCGCTCTGGCTGATCTGCTGACCACGGAGTTGCCGCAGTAAATGAGCAGCTACCACTTTTTTATAGCCTCATTACCCATGCTACTGCCGGATGCTCCGCTGCCCCTGGCGCCGGACCGCTTTCTCGAACTCGCC
>CAZMGQ010000286.1:0-3652 GCA_964565855.1 uncultured Lentisphaerales bacterium
CCGCCAGACGATCTGGGGCTTGGTCTGGAGCTGGTCGAGTATCGAGGACATCACCTTCCAGCGATCGGGGCTGTCGAGATGCCAGCCGATGGCCTGCCCATCGCCGATGATGACAATCTGTTTGGCGGGATTGTGGCCGGAGGCCAGCGTCACAGCCGCTGCGGTCAGGGTACCCATCATCTCCATGGTGCCCTGGGCCGGCTGCATACTGTCGAGCAGGTTCATCAGCTCGCGCCGGTCGGTTATCGGCGCCGGTGTCAGCACCTGCGGCACCGGACCGCCTACCAGCAGACCGAAAGCCGTGCCGCGCGGGGCATTCTTGATGTAGGCCTCAGCCTCGTTCAGCGCCCGGTCGAAGTTGCTCTGGGCTCCCTGCAACATGGTCATCGAAGACGAGCCGTCAATCACCAGCACCACGTCCCGGTCGGCCCCGCGACCAAACCGGGCCAGATTGAGCTGGCGTTCCAGCAGAATGGCACCAAACGAAAGGACCGCCAGAACACATGAAGTAATAAAAAGGCCGCGACGCCACTTGGGGTAACGCCACATGGCAAAGCTGACCCCGAAAAATGTCACCGAAAGCAGCAGCATCGGCATCACCAATGCCCAGGGCACACGCGAATTGGGCTGGATGAAGGGTCGTGCCAATGTCAGGGCCAGCAGGGCCAGCATCAGGCAGCGCGAAGCCAGCAGCAGCATCTCTTCCAGCAGCACGCGCCGGCGCCGCTGGATCATCGAATCGAGCAGAAACTGAAACGCGCCCCAGGAAATACTGCGGCTCGACTTGCGGTTGAGGAGGTGGATAATGACGGGTATGGCGATGGCCAGTATTCCGAGCAGCATCCAGGGTGTCACAAATTCCATGGGTCAGCCTTCCCTCAACCTATCCCCCGGCGGCGACGTGCCAGATAGTCTGTTAACGCCCGGTCAAAAGGTGTCCGGGTACTCAAAGGAACGTAGTCAGCCTCCATCTGGCCGCAGCCGCTGGAGACATCCTCCAGAAACTGCCGGATCCGGTCGAGGTAGCTGGCACGGATCGTTTTGGGGTCAACCTGTACTTCCCGGTCGATTTCAAGATCACGAAACTGCGTGAACGAATCGAACGGAAAGTTGAGTTCCTCTTCGGCCATGATGTGGAAGACCACTACCTCATGCCGCCGGTAACGGAAGTGATGCAGTGCCTTGACGAGTTCGGCGGAATCATCGAAGAGGTCGCTCAGAATGATGACCAGTCCGCGCCGTGGAATGCGTTCGGCAATATCGTGCAGAATATCGGCCAGACCCGTCTCGCCTGCCGGTTCGGCCTTGTCGATCTGCTCCAGAATCATACGTACCTGGCTGGCACGCGAACGGGCCGGCAGATATGAGCGAATGGCGTCGTCAAAGGTCACCATCCCCACCGCATCCTGCTGCCCGACCAGCATGTAGGTCAGCACCGCCGCAATGTACTGGGCATACTCGAACTTCGAAAGCCGCCGCCCGTCCAGCTCGGCCGCTTCTTCCCCACGGTAGCCCATCGAGCCCGAGGCATCGAGCAGGATAGTCGCCCGCAGGTTGGTCTCCTCGACATACTGCTTGATGTAGTAGCGGTCCTTGCGGGCCAGCACCCGCCAGTCGAGGTTGCGCAGATCGTCGCCGGGCACATACTGCCGGTGCTCGGCGAACTCCACCGAAAACCCCTTGTGGGGGCTGCGGTGCCGCCCGGCGATAAAGCCCTCGACAACACCGCGCGCCACCAGATCCAGCCGCGTAATCGTCCCGGTGGTCGAACTCGGCAACCAGCGCATGTAGCTGGGTGCGTTAATGGAGTCTCTTGCCATTACAGATAGTATTCAGTCATTTAATAGATATGCGAACGACACAGCCGTGTGAGCAGGATCAGATATCGAGATCTTCACGCGGCTTGAAGGATTTCACCAGCATGTCCACAATCTCGTCGCTCGTGACACCGGCCGCTTCCGCGTTAAAGGTCGTAATCACACGGTGACGCAGCACCGGCAGCGCCACTGCCGTCACGTCAGCCGTCGTGGCATGCATCCGTCCGTTCAGAATCGCACGGGCTTTGGCGGCTGTCACGAGGTTGATCCCGGCACGCGGCCCGGCACCCCAGGCAACCATCTCTTTGACAAAGTCCGGCGCCTCGGGCTGTTTCGGACGCGAAGCCCGCGCCAGATCACGTGCATAGTCGATCACATGGTCGGCCACCGGCACCCGCCGCACAATCTGCTGCAGGCGCAGAACGTTGGCGGCATCCAGTACTACCTGCAAGTCGGACTTCTGCTCGCCCGTCACCCGCCGGATGATCTCACTCTCCTCCTCGGCACTCGGATAATCGACCACGATGTTGAACATGAAACGGTCGAGCTGGGCCTCGGGCAGCGGATAGGTCCCCTCCTGCTCGATCGGGTTCTGTGTGGCCAGTACAAAGAAAGGTGCCGGCAACTGGAACGACTGTGAGCCGACCGTCACACGATGCTCCTGCATCGCTTCGAGCAGCGCAGCCTGAGTTTTCGGCGGTGTCCGGTTGATCTCGTCGGCCAGTACCATGTTGGCAAAAACCGGGCCCTGCACAAAGCGGAAGTTGCGCTTTCCAGTCGTGCGATCCTCTTCGAGCACGTCGGTACCGGTTATGTCCGAGGGCATCAGGTCGGGCGTAAACTGGATGCGTTTGAAGCTCAGATCCAGCACGTGCGAGAGCGTACTGATCAGCAGCGTCTTGGCCAACCCCGGCACCCCCACCAGCAGGGCATGACCACGGCTGAAGATCGCGATCATCACCTCTTCCACAACCTGGCTCTGCCCGATAATGACCTCGCTCAACTGCTCACACATCTGCTTGTAAGCCCGGTTGAGGTCATTCACCAGCGAAACGTCGTCATCACCTGAAGGCGGCACGATCACCGATGGACGGCTTCCCACCGCCGGTTCACTCTTGGTCACTGGAGCACCGCTCGTGGCGGTCAGGCCGGTGGCAGATTCGGTACCTGTCCTGATATTGAGTATCGGTCCGTTCTTGGCAACCGCCTCGGAAGAATCGGCTACAAAAACGATGTCCGACTCGCCCGCACCGATCACATCACCGTCCTTCAGCTCGACCGCCTGGACCCGGTTGTCATTCACCCGCGTACCGTTCGAGCTGTTGAGGTCGTAGAGCCACCAGGCACCGTTTTCGATGCGCAGTGTAAAATGTTCACCCGAGACCCTGCGATCGACCAGCGTCAGGCTGCACTTCGGACTACGTCCAACTGTGATACCCGAGTCTGGTAATGCCACTTCATGCCCGTCAAAATCACCGCCACGGAACACGATCTTAGCCATGGAAAAGCCTTCCCTTCTGAATTAAAACAATATGACAACATATTAGCAACTAATGTGCCATGCCTCCAAACAGTAGAATTATCCCTATTCTGCGAAAGTTGCCGCTTTGGTTTTTCTGAAACATGCACTTTCCTTTGCGCTGGCGGCTCATGGGGACATTTGCCTTCATTTTTAGATATCAACCGTTGGGTGAACATTTCATGGAGGGTGAGTGTCCTCACGAACCGCAATTGCAAGGGATTGCGCATAGGAGAGCAAAATCTTCCGCAGGTCTTCCGCCGTTTCGGGGCAATCACGGCGGTCTTGCGCGGGCATTGCGGGTAGGCTACATTGG
>CAZMGQ010000287.1:0-3651 GCA_964565855.1 uncultured Lentisphaerales bacterium
AGACCCGACTTTCACGGGTTGATTCTACTCCTTCATGTTCGCACTACCACAGGCACTCTTGCCTGCGCTGCCTGTGCTCCGCCTTCTCCCAAAACAGCAAATAACACCAGCTCTACAACCTTCCCCCCCTCCTCCCTTTCCGTGCCTTTCTGCGCTTTCGGCGGTTTTAATTACATTCTCTGTCCCGAGCTGGTGCTCGGGGCTCCCAGGATTCGAGCGGCGTGACAGTCTCCCCCTTCTACGTCTTTCTGCGTTCACGATATATAATTGCGGTCAGCCGTAAAGTAGGGTAGTTTGTAAAGCCCCGAAACCCAGTTGTTTCTTCGACATGCAAACAGATGTAACCAATCGCCGGACATCGGCACCAGACAGCGAAAACTTCGATCCCCCGGTCTCCTTCAGAAACCGGATCGATCCGCTACAGGCTGTCCTCTTCGGCTTGATCATCCTGCTGACGACCACCCTCTACATCTACTATGGCAACGACTCGAATGTCGCCATGGAACCCCGCTCGATTTTCTACTGGATCAGTCGTCAGTGGAAGTATGAGGACTTCCGCAACAACTGGATCATGCTCGTCGTGGCCGCCTTTGTCGCCTGGCGCAAACGTCACGAAATCGCCGCAGCTCCCAAACAACCCAGTCTCGTCGGCTTCGGCATCGTACTGGCTTCACTCATCCTCCATATTTTCGGCTACCGGACGCAGCAGCCGCGCATCTCCCTGATCTCGGTCGTGGGGCTCGGCTGGGGCACCTGCTACGCACTCTGGGGCTGGGATGTGGCCCGGGCGCTGGCTTTTCCGGCCGCCTATACCCTCCTCTGTTTCACCGCCGCCCAGCTTGCCAACTTCACCATGAAGCTGCGCCTGATCGCCAGCGCCTTTGCCCAATGGCTGCTGCATGGGGTCGGCATCCCCACCCTGCGACGCGGGACCGAAATCTACAGCAGTGCCGGCGGCGGCTTCCAGCTTGATGTCGCCGATGCCTGCAGCGGTCTGCGTTCGCTGGTGGTCATGACCGCCCTCGCCGCTCCCTACGCCTACTTCACCCTCAAGGGCTACTGGCGCAAATGGACGCTCTTTGCCCTCTCGATCCCCCTGGCCATGCTGGCCAACACACTGCGTATCTTCACCCTCGCCGTGGTCGCCGAAGTGATCGGCATCAAGCTGGCCATGTCACTCTATCACGACTTTTCAGGATACCTCGTCTTCCTGATCTCGCTAGGCCTGCTGATGGGTGCCGGATCGCTCTTGGAAATTGAATGGAGTAACCGATGGCGCGCCTGGAAAAAACGCGTTACCTCCCGCACCTGATCCTGCTGGCACTGGTAGCGGTAACCTTTGTGCTGGTAGCCAGACCGCGCGAGTTGCGGGGCAACCCCGAAGGACCGATCCCCCTCACTCTGCCGGCATCGATCGGCATTTATCAGGGGGAAGACCTCTACTTCTGCCAGAACGACCAATGTGCCGCCGCCTTCAGCGAGTCGGAACTGAAGTCGGACGAAAATGGCGACCCGCAACTGGTCTGTACCTTCTGCGAGAGCGAGCTTGCGATGATCTCGATCGGCGAAAACAAGATGCTGCCGGAAAACACCCCCATTTTCCGCAAAATCTACACCGCCCCCAAGCTCCCGCCGATCCAGTGTACCATCGTCTTCTCCGGCGGCGAACGCATGAGCATCCACCGCCCCCAAGTGTGCCTCATCTCGCAGGGCAATCGCATCGTCGATGAGTACAACTACGAAGTCAAAATCAGCCCCAATGAGCGGATGCCGCTACGTGTGATCGACATGGTGCAGGAATACACCAATGCCTATGGCGAACGGGTCGCCGAAAACGCCATCTATGCCTACTGGTTCTTCAATCCCGAGCGCGAAACCCCCAGCCACTTCAGCCGCCTGATCCGCATGGCCTACGACAATGCCTTCCGCGGCTACCGGCCCCGCTGGGCTTATGTTTCGATTGCCATGTTCACCGATGCCGAAAATCCCGATTCCTACCGTGAGATACTGGACGATTTTGTCCCCCTGCTATATCCTGTAACTGAAAAATTACGCCGTGAGTTCCGCCAGATGGAAAAGACGGCCCCGGAAGCTGGAGACTGACTTTTTATCATGAACAATTTTGCGATCGACACTGCCAAAGCTGCCGACCGTGACGAACTGCTGGACCTGCTGCTACGCGCCTTCAAAACCCGCTCACCCGATCATCTGCCCTTCGATATCCTCTACCCCGACGTTTTTGACCCGACCGACGAAGCGATGGGGCACCACTATATAATCCGTGAAAACGGACGCATCACGGCCTGTGTCGGTTCCTATCCGCTCGATCTCCAGCTCGGCCCCGTGAAGCTGCGGGTGGCCGGCATCGGCCAGGTCGCCTGCGATGTCGAACTGCGGCGCGGCGGCCGTGTCACCGCCCTGCTCAACCACGCCATCAGCCACATGCGCGATACCCTCGGCTGTCCTCTCTCCTGGCTCGGAGGGCGCCGCGATTTCTACGCCAAGTTCGGCTGGGAAAGAAGCGGCTCCATCCTGCTGGTCGATATCGATTCACAGAGCCTGAAACACGAGCCAGAGGACGGCTGGACCGTGCGGCAGCTCGACCCTACCCAACAGACGGTTGATCTACTCTGGGATTTGCGCAACCGTCAACCCGTACGTCACATCGTCACAAAGCGCAACTGGCTGCTAAAACTGCAACGCCTCGGCACAGAAGTCTGGTGTGCCTTCCACGACGGTGCAGCAACGCTCGGCGCCTTTGCAGTCGCCAACCGTGAGCGCAAACAACTAAGCGAATATACCGGTACATATACCGGTATAGAGGCGATTCTGGCGGAGCTTACAAAGCGACATTCGAATTTACAGATGCAGCTCGCCCCGGGGCTCGACCCGGATACAGAGTTTTTCTGGGATCGTTCGGTCCGCCCCGGTGCTGTCATGTCCAACATGCTGATTCTCGACCTGCCCGCCCTGCTGGGGGCCTATGCGCCGGTTATCGAACCAAAGCTGCCGCCGAATGCCGGGGTCGAGCTGGTTATGACGCCGTGGCAGAGTGCGGACATTGCCACAGCCCGTCTCGGCACAGGCGTCGCAAGGCTGGAGCTGGACCCGCTGCGGATGGCGCGGATGGTCTTCGGACCCGCCGCCCCCTCGGCACTGCTGCAACTGCCCCGCGAACTGCTCTGGCTCGACCAGATCTTCCCTCTCCCCTTCCGCATCCCCCTCAACTCATACCTCTGAGGTACCTTCGGAATATAGTCACGATCTGCTGTATTTTGATTGCACAGCTCCGGGTAACCTGACTTCCCGGTTTATGACCGACTCGGCTTGTGGGACAGCGTTTTCTGCGTCGGTTTTATTCCATTTCGACCTTCAGACGGAAAAAGGCTGATGCAGCGGCGGGATCGACAGGTGCGATAATCTGTCCGTTTTCGATGGTTACTGCGACAGGAGTCCAGTCGCTCCAGGGCAGAGGCAGCTCTGCTGCCCGACGGACGGTGTAGAGACGTCCCGGCAGGGCTGTCCCAAGCACGAATCCCTCCCCGTCGGCAGTAAAGCCGGCCATTGTTGCACGGAAGTAATCGGCAGCCGAAAGCGGGTCAGTACCGGCAATGCGTTCCTGGTCGTTGGTGAAACCATCGCCGTCGGCAT
>CAZMGQ010000288.1:0-3604 GCA_964565855.1 uncultured Lentisphaerales bacterium
CAGTGCCGGCAATGCGTTCCTGGTCGTTGGTGAAACCATCGCCGTCGGCATCAGCGTCCGGGGAGTCCGGCTGTCCCTGCCAGTTGATCCCGTTGGCCCAGATCGTATAGGGGTCGGCACCAAACAGATAAAGAGAGCCATTGATATCGGGAACGGTCTGACCGGAGACAACGACAATGTCGCTGGCGGATTCGATGCCGAAGGCTTTTTTATAGTACTGCTCAGCATAAAGCTCGTCTGTGGAAAAAAACATGATCCGGTAAGTTCCGGGATGTATTCCCTCGATGGAGTAGTAGCCATCTTCGTCTGACCGACAACCGTTGATATCCAGCCACTCGCCGCTCTCCTGCAAAAACAGGAGGACGAGAATGTCTTCAATACCTGCCCCATCAGTATCAGTCACTCTGCCGCTGATTTCCCCCGCTTTCAACAGAGCCGCGTTAACACCGGTGACATTTTCGACGTCTCCAAGGTGGACTTTATCGGCGCGATAAGGGGAGGCTACGCCGCCAAGAAACTGGGGTGAATAAATTTGGCCGTAATCGTAAAATCCCAACGTGTAGGTTCCGGGTGGAAGCCCGCTAATCGTGTACTCGCCATCTTCGTTTGTATAGGTATCAAGGAATATCCACTCCCACTCCTCCCAGTTTTCATGCCACCGCAGGAGTTCGACACTAATCTCCGGCAACGGGGTGATGCCATCCTGATCGGTCACCCGGCCACTGATTTTTCTGCCGGGCACAAGGGAAGCGTTAATCCCGGTCGCGACTTGACCGGCCAGAACATCTATCTCGGTTCCGTCGAAGACTGAGTAGGCGTTTTCATAAAATTTTGATCCGTAAAACCCGTGTGGATCAACGAACTCTATGCAATAGGTGCCGGGCTCGAGACCGTAACTGGCATACTCCCCGTTTGCATCCGTAAGAGTCCTCCAGGAATAATCGGAACTCCACCCTTCAGGATAAACGTGATACACCTTGATCATGATATCACGCAGCGGTGTGACTCCATCTGCCCCTGTGACTTTGCCCGAGATGGAGCCCAGATTCGATGACACGGCCAGCGAGGCATTGATATTGACCGTCGTTTCGCCAGCCACAACCCGGATGTCGGTGGCATCTTCAAAGTCCTCCACATCGTCGTAGTACTCCTCGATGAAGATTTCATCATAATATGAGTTGAAAAATCCAAGCCGGTAATCTCCGGGAGGCAGCTCACGAAAGATATATCTGCCACTCTCGCCTGTGGTTACCTGCGTCATCCAGCGCCAGGTCTCATTGTCCTGCAGTTGATAGGCTACTACTTTGATATTATTCAACGGGGTTATTCCATTAGGTCCGGTTACCTTTCCCGAGATGGCTCCCATGTCGGGCGACCCTCCTAGTGTTCCATCAATATCGTACGTGGTTTCGCCGGCAATGACAGTTATGTCGGTAGCCGATTCCAGATCCTGCGCCGCATCATAGAACTCGCTGTAATTATTAAACCAACTTCGAAACTCAACCCGGTAAGTGCCGGCTGGAAGCCCTGGAATTGTGTAGTCTCCGTCAAGCTCCGGCGTCATGCGCGCCGCTTCAACCCAGTCATCACCGTTCCAGCGGTAGGCTATGACCAGGGCGGAAAACATGATGTCTTGCGTAAAGGCAAACACTGTACCGGCAATTTGTCCAGCCTTCTCCAGCACGGCATTTTTTTCTGTAAAGACCGATCCGGGAGTTATGACAATGGGGGTGGCCGAACTCTCATGGAGCGCATTATCATAAAATCCACCGGCATATATGGTCGTTTCGTCCCAGAAGGAGAGCAGATAGGTCTCCGCCGGCAATCCTGCAATGACATATTGACCATTTGCATCCGTTACGGCTGTAAAACCGGTAAACTGCCAGTCATAGCCATCCCAAAGCAGAGCTCCAACCTCGATGTCTTCGAGTGGAGTTCCGTTTGTATTGGTGACTCTGCCGGATATCCTGCCGCCAAGCTCCAGCGCAACATTTTTCCCAGTGACGATTTCTCCATCTTCGACATAGAACCGTTCGGCTGAGTATTGTTCCACGGCATTTTCATAAAACTTGAAAGCAAAATTGCCTTCAGGATCCTTGAACTGCAGGATATAGGTTCCCTCATCAAGTCCGGTAATGGCGTAGTTGCCGTTTGCATCGGTATGAGTGTAGGCATCAATCCACTCGCCCCCATAGAAATACCAACGCAGGACAGCCACTTCGATTCCCTCAAGCGGCTCCTCATCCGGCCCGGTTACCCTGCCGGAGACACCGGTATCGACTCCACCGGTTATTTGCAGTCCTGATGCAGACAAATCCTTGGCATCGTTTACCGGTGTATCCGCCCAGAGCATAAACGGTATCGCCAGAAAACCCGCCAGGAAACTAACCGCCAACCTTACATGCTTTTGCATGTTTTCACCTTTGATATTTAAGGCTTTTCAAGCCTGGCAGAGATACCCGTGAAAGCTCAATCGCTCACAGGCTGAAGTGGGTTTCGGGGTATTCCCCACGGCACACAATTCAAACACGAATGAGCCCCACTCAAGCAACGCCTAGAGTAGTTAAAATCACAGTGATTTTCAACTCTTTTTTCGCATGCAACGAAAATAATTTAATGCATGGTTTACCCGGCAATGCGGAGTGCACAGAGTTGCCGGGCAACGATATTATCCTTCCGGATCGGGCCGCAGGGTAACACGGTTGATGTTGTCGGATCCGACCAGCTCAACAATGCGATTTTGAATGGTTGTCACGCCGAGTCGTTTGAGCTGTGCGTACCAGATGGCACCCCGCACAAAGATCGTCAGTTCCCGGTTGCGGATGTTGCCGGGACGGGTGCGACCGGCCAGCTCCGCCCCCACCAGTTCTTCCCACTTGTCGAGCAACACCGCCTGCAGATCGGCCGATTGCAACCCGAGACGCTTCATCACGGCACGTAGTCTGTTCTGCAACGATTCCGACTCCCGGAAGGGCACTTCCGGCGTACGGGAATCGAGACCAAAACGCTGACGTTCCACCTCCCAGCGACCACGCTTGAACCAGCCGCGCTCACCCGGCCTCATGCCGGGATTTGCCAGCCAGTCTTTGGACTGCGCCAGGGCGGTTTTTTTGAGGTCCGCAGGCTTGTTACCGTTATCGCTAGACATGCCCTCATTTTACAGCCAACCCCGAGGTAATTCAAGCTGCCGTAAACTTGATCCTCTCCGCTTGTGTGGCAGAGTCCTGACATTGCCACAGATGTAATCTGGCGATAGTCTTGCAAGATTACAGTCAACCGCTTCGTATAACCATATAAATGCATAGTAATCTACAGTATCTTTGCGAGATTACAGTCCAAAAAAATTAGAGTCTTTCGCCGAAATCTGTGGCGGACGGCTCGGCGATCCGTCCCTACCGTCATAAACACTCACGCCCATCCGTGTTTATCTGTGTTCATCTGTGGTTTATTTCTATCCGGGTCACAAGGGCGCTCGCTCTCCAAAATGGTTAGCGACAGATGATTTTTATAGCTTTGATACCTTCTCGAGCCATTCCCGCATTTCTGCGAGGTCGGGCTGGGGCTGGTAGCGCAGGCTCTGGTATTGTTCGAGCAAGCGGTCGAA
>CAZMGQ010000289.1:0-3562 GCA_964565855.1 uncultured Lentisphaerales bacterium
GGTGACCCTCACCTCCACCACGACAACGACAACCACGACGACGACAACCACGACGACGACGGTCGGCATCGCAAAGTACGATGGCGTGCGTGTCAATCCGACCACGCTCGAGCGGATCGATAAAATTCCGCCGCCCCGGGTTATTCCGCCGCGTCGTCCCAGTCCGACCCCGGTTGGCAAACGGTAACGGCTGATCAGCCTGTACCACATATAATGCAGTAAAAGGCATCCCGCCCCTGCGGGCAGGGGTGCCTTTTCAATTTTCAGAAAGACTGATGACACGAGGTCAAAGTGTTTATAATCCGATTTAACAAGATGATCCACAACAAGTGGCTCTGGGGTGCCTTTGCCGGCGTAGTCGTGTTTGCCTTTGCGTTTTCCGACCTGTTCTACAATCGTAGCGGCGAACGTGGAGAAAGTCGCAGCGGCATCGGTGTACTCGATAACGAGGATGTAACCCCGGCCGAATATGAAATGGCCCGCATGATGTTGCAGATCGAGTCGGAAAATGCCGACTTCACCCCGGCCGAATACGAGAACGAAGTCTGGGAACGTCTGGCTGCCATGCGGCTGGCCCGCAAGCTCGGACTGCGCGTTACCGACCAGGAATTGCTGTTGGCCATCCAGAACAATCCGGGCTTTCAGGATGAAAACGGCAACTTCCAGCCCCAGGCCTACCGCTATATCGTTGAAGAAGTCCTGCGTATGAATCGCGAATATTTCGAAGTTGTCATGCGCAACCAGATTCTGATCAGCAAACTGGAAACAGCCGTACTTTCCGCCGCCTGGCCCGTTCCCTCGGTGGCCGCCGAACAGGCGCGGGGGATGACCGATATCTTTACGGTGCAAGTGGCGACAATTTCCAACAAATTCGCTGCCGCTGAAATGCCGATCGAAGAGGAAGAGCTGGCCGATTTTCACCGTCAGCGGCTGGCTCTCTATCGGGTGCCGGACATGGTTGCAGTCCGCTATGTCGAATTTCCCACCGCCAACTTCAGGGATCAGGTCGAGGTGGAAGAAGATGAAGTACGCGACTATTACGATGCCAACCTCGCCAAGTTCCAGATCAATACCAACAACGTTGAAGAAACCCTGCCCTTTGAAGACGCACGCAGTATCGCCGAATCCGAGCTGAAAAGCGCCGGAGCGCGTGAATTGGCCGCCGATGCCGCAGCCGATTTTGCCGATATTTTCTACCTGCAGGCCGAGAGCCTCAGCGATGAGGATTTCGAGCGGCTGGCCGCCGAACAGTCGCTCACAGTCAAAACCTCCGGTCTCTTCTCAGCCACTACCCAGCCGCTGCAAATCGACCGTTCTGCGGCCTTTGCCGATGCCGCTTTCGACCTCGACAGTGAAATGCCCCGCGACCGATACAGCGATGCCATCGTCGGCAACAATACTTCCTACGTCCTGGCCCTGCACCGACAGGTCGAAGCTTACGACCCGGAGCTGGAAGACATCCGTGACAAGGTGGTCGAAGATTACCTCGAGTTTGTCCGCACCCGCGCCTTTGTCGAATATGTTGACAAGATTCGCGGCAACGTGACCACTGAAATGGCCAAGGACCGGCCCTTCGAAGAGATCGTGGCCGAGCTCGAAGTTGAACTCGGCACCAACCTGACCGTCACCGCCATCCAGGCCTACAGCGAACTGCCGGGCGGTACCGACCTGGCACAGAGCATGACACGGATGGATGCCGGACAGGTGACACCCGCCGCGATCGATAACGACAGTGCCGCCTTCCTCCACGTGGTTGACCGCCAGCCCGGCGAAGACATCCAGCGCCGCATTCTCAGCGGACAGGTGGTCTCGCAGTTGCGCGGCAACTTGAGCCGGATCCTGCGTGATGACTGGCGCAAGCACAACCTCGAACAGATGCGCCCCGTGACTGCTGATCGCGAGCCGGAGATCGACCGCCCGGACGACGACATCGACTGAGACAGCCTATCCTCTCCCGCTCTCGTAAGTCTCTGCCTGGTGTGATATAATCTCATCCATGGCATTCAACCAACGAGAGGCGCAACTGGAAGAGGTACGTCGGCGCACGGATATCGTCGAGCTGATCGGCTCACGGATATCCCTCAAACGCTCCGGCTCGGGCTATGTTGCCTGCTGCCCCTTTCATCAGGAAAAAACGCCCTCCTTCCACGTCAACCCCTCCGGCCAGTACTTCAAATGCTTCGGCTGTGGCGAGGGGGGCGATGCCTTCAGCTTCCTGATGAAACACGACGGCCTGACTTTCCCCGATGCGCTGCAGTTGCTCGCCGAACGGGCCGGCGTGGAACTGACGCGACAGTACGACGATGGTCAGAGCCAGTTGCGCAAACGCCTGCTGCAACTCCACGGCGCCCTCTCGCTCTTCTACCGCCAGTCTCTGACCAGACTGCCGGAGGCGCAAATAGCACGCGACTATCTGCGGTCGCGCAATCTGCCGCCCAAGATTGTCGAAGCTTTCGGCATCGGCTTTGCACCCTCCGACCCCGGCGCGCTGGAAGCCTGGGCCCTCGCCAACCGCTTTACCAGGGCCGAGCTGGTTCAGGGGGGCGTCATGGCTCAGTCGAGCCGTGGCGGTCCGGACGACTTTTATGACCGCTTCCGTGGCCGCCTGATGTTCCCGATCAGCGATACCCGTGGCAATGTCGTGGCCTTCAGCGGACGCATCCTGCAGAGCAATGTACGTGCTGCCAAGTACGTCAACAGCGCCGAATCTCCCATCTTCTCCAAAAGCGCCATCCTCTACGGACTCGACAAGGCACAGCGTGCCATCACCGCCGCACCGGGACGCCGCGCTATCATCTGCGAAGGTCAGATCGACGTCATCCGCTGCCATGCCAGCGGCTTCCCGACGGCTGTGGCCTCGCAGGGCACCGCCTTCACAATGGAGCATGTGCGGCTGCTCAAACGCTATGCCGACAGCGCTGTGCTGGTCTTCGACTCCGATCCGGCCGGGCAGAAGGCGGCCATCAGCACGGCACGAATCTTTCTGGAAGCCGGTCTGGCCGTGCGCATTGCAGAATTGCCGGAAAAATCCGACCCCGACGACTTTATCACCCGCAAGGGAGAAGTGGCCTTCAGCCGGCTGCTGGAAGATGCCGCGGAAACCATCGCCTTCCAGACTCGCTGGCTGCAGGAGCAGGAGCGCGACCCCCACTCGACCGACGCCACTGGGCGCATTGCCGACGACCTGCTCGAAACCATCCTCGGCAGCACCAATGCGGTGCATCAGGCCCGTATGTTGCAGGAAGCAGCCGACCTGCTCCAACTGCCGGTGACGGCACTAGAGACCCAGTTCGAAAAACTGGTTGCCGAAGAAACCGAAAGGGCTGCCCGCCGTAATTTGGACAGTCAGCGCAGGCAGCAGCACCAGCGGCAGCGCACAGATTTTGAGAGCCGGGCACTGGACGAAGCACAGGCTTTTCTGACTCCCGGAGACGATCCGGGAGAAGCTTTTGATCTGCATGTCGAAGGAGCCGACCGGCGTCGTGGTCTGCCTCCGGTCAGAATTGACGAGGTTCAGCTCTGCGAGTTTCTGGTACATCATATTGATGAAGAACCGCTGATA
>CAZMGQ010000290.1:0-3562 GCA_964565855.1 uncultured Lentisphaerales bacterium
TCAGCCCCCTGCTGGCCCAGCCGGTAACGTTGTTTTTCGGCGCAGCGGCCCAGCTTGGCATCTTTATGGCCATGCTGCTGGCCGTCCTGGCCAACTATGTCGTGCCGGGAGTTTTCAGTCTGCGGGAAGCGGCAGCCATCGGCATCATCGGTGCCGCCGATGGGCCGACCTCGATCTATGTCGGCCGTATTTTCGCACCCAAATACCTTGCCCCGATCACCGTGGCGGCCTACTCTTACATGGCCCTCGTGCCGATTATCCAGCCCCCTGTCATCAAGCTGCTGACCAGCCAGCGCGAACGACGTATCCGCATGGCCCCCGTCGGCCAACACAAAGTTTCACGCCGGACCCGCATCCTGTTCCCGATTATTGCCACGATTGTCTCCGGGCTGGCATCGCCCGAAGGCACTTCGCTGGTTGGCCCCCTGATGTTCGGCAACCTGATCCGTGAATGTGGTGTGCTGGAGCGCCTTTCCAACTCCGCCCAGAATGAGCTGGCCAACCTGGTGACACTGGTTCTCGGTATTACCATCGGCGCCACTATGAAGGCCGAAACATTTCTGACTCCCCAGACGGCTCTCATCCTGGGCATCGGTCTGCTGGCTTTTGTTTTTGATACCGTGGGCGGTGTCCTGGCCGCTAAATTTGCCAACCTGTTTTTGCGTCAGAAAATCAACCCCATGATCGGAGCCTGTGGCATTTCCGCCTTCCCGATGTCAGCCAGGGTGATCCAGAAACTGGCGCTCGAAGAGGACGATCAGAACTTTATCCTGATGCCGGCGGTCGGTGCCAATGTCGCCGGCCAGATCGGTTCCATTATAGCCGGGGCCATGCTGCTGCGGCTTCTGAGTGCGTGACGGGAAGGAGCACTGCCATGACGACGCCCGAAATTATCCGCCAATGCCGGAAGGTCGCCTCTCTGCCCTCCGGCAGTGTCTTTGCCGTCCTTGCAACACTCTTCCTGTTGATCCGACTGACTGTGAGGCTGAAAGACCCGTCGGACCCCCCCGTAAGCTGAGCCATTGTCTGGTGCCGCAACTCCGGATGCCATTGTTTGCAAATCCAACAGTTGCAAAAAAAGAGCCGCCCCGGCCAGAATGGACCGGAGCGGCATTGCAGGACTGGGTTAGACTTCTGATCAGAGGCCTTCAGGCGGTGGCAGGTTGGCACCGGCTTTCGGCAACGGCCCGTCAGGACGACGGCGATAGTCGCCTCTGGCCGGATCCATGAAGAGCGTTGACTGGTCTTCGACGAGCTGACAGGTGTCGCTCATGAAACGCTCGGAGCCTTTGCGGACAAATATGTTGCCGCTGATATCGCCGGAGATATCTTCGGCCAGGCCATCGATGATATTGTCACGGATCACGAGTCCTTCCGGACGACCGGGACTGTTGCGCCGCTGGGCGAGAATGCCCGTAGCCCAGGAGTGACGCTCCTTGTTGGTATTGACAAAGGTATTGTTGATGAACTGCACGTTGCGTACCTGACGTCCACCCACCCGACCGCTGGTCCAGATACCCAGTGCCACAGCCGACTCCTGCATACCATCAACCACGTTATTGCGCAGAATGATATTTTCGGCATTGCGGTTGATCGTCATCGTATTGTGAACGAAGTTGTTCTCAAACAGGATATCGGCACAACCTTCGTAGAAGTTGACTCCCGAAGAGTGCATCCCGAGATGGTCGAGCACCACATTGCCACGCAGGACGCCGCGCTTGGCTTCGTAATGGCGAATGCCCGAGCCGGCGTTCTTGACGAGACGGTTATCTGTTATTTCATAGTCATTAACACGGTTGACGTAGATGCCGACCGTCCAGCCGGGACAGTGATGTATATGGCAGTTCTTGACCGTGATATGGTCGCTGGTGTTGAGGCTGACACCTGCGTGACCACTGATAAAGCGTACTTCGCAATCGGATATACTTATATTGTTCGGGCGATTACCGCGACTGCTGCTCGTTGAAATCGCACCGGCGCCGCCAGAATAGCGCTGGATCAGGAGACCACGCACTGCAAGGTGCGACGCCGTACCACTGAACTGCATTGCAGTTGCCAGCACCGGATAACCGATATCGACCGGCTGGCCGTTTTCGAGACGGTCCGGCAGCAGGAAGACACGCGTGCGTCCGCCTTCCAGCTCTTCGAGGCACCACTCGCCGGGCACATCGATAAAGCGCGGAGAGTTGTAAAGTGCATAGCTGGTGTGGTTGTAAGTGGAGGCAGTGAAATGCGGCAGCTCAAGCACGCCTGCAGCCGGATCAACCTCGCGGATGCGACCGAAATATGTGTGGCTGTTGCCGCCATGTACGCCGAGGAAAAGCCCCTTGTAATCGTCAGGCTTGATATCGACGAGGCGCTCTTCATCCTTGACGATGGTCGATATCTCAACATCCAGCACGTTTTCACCTTCGGCTGTATAGGCGTAAAACTGCTGCATCTTGGTCCAGGTGGTGTCACCGGGGTTGGAATGCTTCAACCGGTAGGTCAGCTTGCGGGCAGCCATCTTCTCCGGCAGGGCAAAACGCTGCGGCTGGGTCTCTTCGCGATCGACATCCACGGTCAGAACCACTTTGGCGTCGATGGAGAAGATGATCTGCTCGGGCACGGGCGACTGTTTGGGCCGGAAGAGTCTGAAGCCCATTTCGGCAATCTCGACCGGCTCGGCCAAGTCAATACTGACTGCTCCACCGTCGAACGGCTGGATGACCGGGGCATTGCCTCCGTAAACAATCGCCAGGACGGGCAAAGTCTGGTTGCCCCGCGAACCTTCCTCGTAATAGACCTTGTGGGGATAGTTGTCTGCCATACGATGGGGCGAGCGGAAGAAATCTCCCGGACGATCAGGATAAAAGTCATCCGAAGGCTTGGGCTGCATGGCAACCGGGAGCAGACGTTTTTCACCATCGATCAGGAATAAACGCTGCCAGGGAGCCTGACGCTGGGCACCGGCATCACGGTGACCGATAAAGCGGTTGCGACTGGCTTCGAAGTTGCTCGACAGGTCAACATCGAGATCGGTGTACATGATCTCCTGCCAGCGCGGATTGCCGCCGGCCTGTTCCTGCGAAGTACACTTCTGCCAGCCGGTAATGGCCTCCGAACCATCGAGGATGGCCCGTCCTTCTCCAAAACCACCGGCCGTATTACCGTCGAGCACGATCGGGGCACCTTCTTCGCCGGCGAAGCTCCAGACAATCTCACCCCGGTACTGAACACCGCCTTTGAGAATAACAACATCACCGGGATTCAGTTTGGCCTCTTTGACATTGCCTTCGGCTTTACGGTCGCCCGGAACACGTTTCCAGGCTGTGGCTGGCGAGGTGCCGTCAGCTTCGTCACTGCCTCCTTCAAAATCCACATAGTAAGTGGCGGCCATCAGCGATCCCGCCACAAAAGCTGTCAGAAGCGACAGTGCCGTTGCGACACGTCGCTTCCCTGTATTACATGAGTAAGGTGTTTTCATACAGACAAGCCTAACATTCATTGCAACCCCGGGTCAAACGCCAGCAATTCTAATTTTGACTTTTCTCTTTCTTTGGCATCTCTGACAGTAGCCTGA
>CAZMGQ010000291.1:0-3552 GCA_964565855.1 uncultured Lentisphaerales bacterium
CTTGAGCTGGTTGAAGTTGCCGGAAAGGCCACCGTAGGTGCCGCCGATATTGTAGGTCTCGCCTTGGGGATAAGCCATGAAAGAGCTGATGATGACCTCGATGGTCGGTTTGCCAGGTCCCCAGAGTGTGACAGAAGCGTGGTTCTCGGCATCGCCGAAGGGATTGTCCGAAACCAGGCGGGCAAAGACGCGCGGCTCCTCTTCACCGAAGAGCACGACAGCCTGATCGACCGGGTGCGGACCGGTATTCAGCAGGTTGCCGCCCCAATGTTCGCGACGTGCCTGCCAGTCCCAGCGACGACCGAAGCCGCTGTAACTGATGCGTGCAAAGATGATCCGCCCCAGACAGCCTGATTCGATGATCGACTGGATTTTGCGGAACGCCGGCTGAAAGCGCGAGTTCTGAAAAGGCAGCAGTTTTTTGCCCGTTTCCCCGGCTTTGGCGACCATACGGTCAAAATCTGCCACAGTGCGGGCAAGCGGTTTTTCACAGACCACATTGTATCCGGCCTCCAGTGCATCGATGGTGCCCCGGGGATGCAGGTCGCTCGGCAGGGCATTGATAACCAGGTCGATCCCGAGGTTATCGGCCTGCAGCAGCTCACGGTAGTCGCCAAACGCGGTGGCTCCGAACTCAGCCGCACATTCCTGCGTCCGTTCGGGCATGGCATCGGCGATGGCGACAATTTTGTAACGTTCCTGATCCTGTCGCAGCCACTTTGCATGAATGTCGTAGCCGCTGCGGCCCTGACCCAGAATACCAACCTTGAGTTGCTTCATTGTAATCTCCTGCTCCCTTGCCCGTGTTTCAGACGGAGGGCAATTTGTGTTCGGTAACGATTGAAAGACGGGAAAGTTCATCGACCCGGGCAGTGGGCGGACAGTCGGAGCTGGGCTGTTCGACGGCCGCCGCTCCCATGGCCACCGCCCGTGCGACCAGTTGCGGGGTCAGCTTGCAGTCGGGAAAGTAGCCGATGCAGAACTCACCCAAGAGCATGTCGCCGGCGGCGGTCGTATCGACGACCTGGACTTCGGGAGCGGTGGCATGGAGGGCCATGTCATCCTGGGCAAACCAGGCTCCCTCATGTCCGTCCGAGATGATGACGACCTGATGGTTTTGCAGCAGCTCGGCACAGGCCTGGAGAAACCTGTCGGGCGTTGACAGCTCGTAGCCCATCAGCAGTTCACATTCGTGGCGGTTGGGCTTGATGATATCGGGCTTGGCACGTACGCTCACCTGCAGAGCTTCGCCGGAGGTGTCTACCACTACGGTACGACCCATAGCCTTGAGAGTGCGTACGATCCGGGCAAAAGTTTCGACCGGAAAAGTTCCCGGTTGCGAGCCGCTGAGGATGACAACCTCGGCATTAGCCACCAGTTGGACAACGGCACCCCGAACAAAGGCTTCCTCGTAAGCGAGCGTGGGGAAGGCGGGACGGTTGATTTTGAATTCATGCCGTCCGTCGATAATCATCATGTTGGTACGGGTTTCGCCGGGGACGCGCATGAAGCGGTCGCGGATATCCAGCGTTGCCAGCATCCGTTCAAACACTGCGACATTGTCCTGCCCCAGCAGACCTCCCGCCGCCACGGTACAGCCGCGCGTTGCCAGCACTTTGGCGACATTGATACCTTTGCCGCCAGGGCGGGAGGTTTCGCGGGTCGCGAGGTGCACATGACCGGGGCTCAGCGGCTGGGCCAGCATGACGGTACAGTCGATGGCCGGAGCGAGGGTCAGGGTGGCGAAGGCAACAGGATGCGGCTGTGACATGGTTCTGCTTTCGGGCGGATTCAACGTGTCATGGGGGAACGGCCGAAATACTCCTCCTGGCGGGTGGCGTCGAGTACGGCTTTCCAGAGTTCTCCACAGGGATCAATCTTCTGCCGCTCAGCCGTCGCCATCCCGACCGGCACATGTGAAAAGACGCTGTTCTGGTTGCCGATCACGCAGCAGGTGCGGCCCGCCATAGCGGCGTGGGCGGCATATTTGGCCAGCATGTAGCAGAGAATGGCATCGGTACCCTGTGCCGGTACACTGCGGATGCTGTAACTGGGGCCGAAATACTTGATCGGAATCGGCGTCTTGAGACCGGCAAAGTGTTCCTCGATCTTGCGGCGCAGGAATTCGCCGATATCCTTCTTGAGAATGTTGCCCGAGGCATCGCGCCGCTCACCTTCGTCCTCGATCAGCTCCTGTCCCGCCCCCTCGGCCACCACGATCACGGCGTGGGTCTTGCCGATGTTGAAGCGACGCTCGAGCGCACGCAGGAGACCATCCTCACCCTCGAGCGTGAAGGGCACCTCGGGAATCAGACAGATGTTGACGACCGAGTTGGCCAGACTGCCGTAGGCGGCAATAAAGCCGGAGTCGCGTCCCATCAGCTTGACGAGTCCGATGCCGTTGTAGGCTCCCTTGGCTTCGACATGGGCCGACTGGATAATGTCGTTAGTGGAATAGACGGCCGTCTCGAAACCGAAGGAACGGCCGATAAAATTGAGGTCGTTGTCGATTGTTTTCGGGATGCCGATGACACTGATATTGTAGCCGCGACGGTTGGCGGCGGTGGCAATGTCGCGGGCGGCACGCAGGGTGCCGTCGCCCCCGATGCAGAAGAGAATGTTTATGTTGAGGCGTGTGAGGGTGTTGATGATGGCCTCGGTATCCTGCGCACCGCGCGACGAGCCGAGAATCGTGCCGCCGTCCTCGTGGATCTCGTCCACTTCTTCGGGTGTCAGCAGCAGCGGCTCATGACCATACGAGGGAATGAAGCCCTCAAGCCCGTAGCGGATGCCGAAAATGTGGCGCACACCATAATCGAACCACATGATCTGGACGATGCCCTTGATGACATCGTTGAGGCCGGGACAGAGGCCGCCACAGGTGACGATGGCCGCTCTGGTCCAGGCCGGATCGTGAAATATCTTGGCACGCGGCCCAGCTTTTTCGAATGACGGCACCGGCTGTCCACGCTCGTGCAGCCGCTGGATAACGTCCATATCGACTGTCAGGGCATTCCGCTCCTCGTCGGCCACAAAGTTGGTGTTGGTGATTGGTGAGTCGATCAGGCATTCGCCCAGTCGCTCTACGTTAAAGTTGAATTTTTCCGGCGTTTCAAGTACCTGGCGGGTCATCGTTGCTACTCTGCTTTCATGAATGTGCTCTTACAGCACCGGATGACAGAGTAGCGACAATCAGGCCTGAAAGTCAATGTTGCAGCGGAACATTGCGCTGCATGACAGCCCGGGCAAGCCGCTGGCCGATCTCGCGATACTGTTTGGTTGTCAGTACCAGGTCGCGGCACATGGCATACGGTGTCTCGATCGTAACGGCGGTACATCCGACGACATCGCGCACATGATCTGTCAGGCGCGGAGTCTCCCAGCGCGAGGCATAAGCGGCGCGGCGGGCAAAGTTTTCGTCGGCATACTCCGGGCCGAGCGTCTGCTGGAACACGTTGCACCAGGCGGCGGCAGACTTTTCCTGCTCCGGCGTTTTACCGACCATCGGGAAGGCATAGACACCGCTGTTTTCGCTGAGCCCCGGCGCATGCA
>CAZMGQ010000292.1:0-3547 GCA_964565855.1 uncultured Lentisphaerales bacterium
GCAACCCCTTTATATATCCGCGCCAGTACGATACCCTGCCGGAGTTCATGCTAGTCGGTGGACTGCTCTTCACTCCGGTCAGCGCCCACTTCATGGAAACGCTCAGCCGGCAGGATCCGTCACAGGTCCAGAGCGTCCTCTACTATGTCCAGCGGGCGGAGCGCGACAACCTGATCGGCGGGCGCCGTGAGTTCGTCCTGCTGGGCAGCATGTTGTCGCACCCTTACAACACCTATGCCGAGCCCTTCATGTACGGCATCCTCAAAAGTGTCAATGACCACCCTATAAGAGAACTTTCCGACCTTAAAGATGCCTTCAAACAGAGCCGGAACGGCTTCCATGTGATCTGGTTTGAAGGCGATCCGTTGCCGCTGGTGCTGGATGCCACCAGCCTGCCACAGGCGGATGCCGAAATCAGGGCCGGCTACGGCCTGCCGATTCTCGAACGGTTTCTCGAAACTCCGCCGACAAAAGACTCCGATTCCAGCGGGGAGGATGCATCATGAAACAGACCTTGTTCCGAACTTTTAGCTCCCTTCTCGTCACCGGCAGTCTGAGCCTAATTATGCTGACAGGCGGTTGCACCACAACTTCACCCCCTGCCGGACAGAACGACCAGGACATCGTGGCTGGCAGCACCAGGCCGCTGCGCGAGTCGTTGGTCGAACTGCACACCACCTGCATTTATGCCGATCCTTACATGCCCTGGCGCTTCCAGCGACCTGTCAACCATGTCGGCTATGCCGTTGCAGTCGAGCCACACCTGCTGCTGGCACCGGAACGACTCGTGCGTAACCTGGCCATGGCCAAAATCCGCCGGGCCGGACGCGGCAGGTTCGAGACGGTCGAAGTCAGGCTGGTCGATGCCAAGGCGGGTCTGGCTCTGCTCGAACTCCCGGCAACCGCCACACCTCTCCATCCCCTCACAGTTGTGTCCAGTATATCCCGCGATAAAACTCTCCTGCTGGCCCACTTCGGCAGTGGCGACCAGGTGCAGCAGGCCCCCGGCACCATCACCTCCATTGAGATGGAGCAGGTTTCGCAGGCTTCAAACCCGCTGCTGACTTTTGATATCGTGTCCGACCTGCGCAGCGATACACCCGGCACCCCGGTTCTCGAAGACGGCAGGCTGGCAGGTATGGTCATGCATATCAAGCGCAATTCCGATGCCAGCCTGGCACTGGCACCCGAGGTCATTCGCGGCTTTCTGAGGGCTGCCGCTCGAACTCCCTACCAGCCGCTGCCGGCCGCCGGGTTTCACTATGCCGGCCTGCCCGATCCGGTACGCCGCCGTTACCTCGGCGTACCCGACGATGAAAAAGGCATCCAGATTATCAAAATCATACCCGGCAGCGCAGTCGATGGCCTGCTGGAGGTGGATGATGTGCTGAGATCGTGGAATAACTATGAGATCGACAGCGAGGGCTATATCAGACATGACCGCTATGGCCGCATGCCGCTCAGATATGCCATTTCGGAGTCCTGGGGCGAGTCAGATCAGGCCAGCGTGACTTTTCTGCGCCAGGGACAGGAAAAGCAAATCGCACTCACCCTGCAGCCACCGGATGAAACCGCCATGCGTGTCCCCCATAACGCTGTCGAAGCGCCCAACGACTATCTGATCGAAGGCGGTCTGGTCTTCCGCGAACTGACGCTGGATTACCTCATGGCACGCGGCGAACGCTGGGAGTTCCGGGTTTCGACACGCCTCGCCTGGGAGGCCCTGACACAGGCTGAGAGCAAAGGCATTCCCGGCGAACGCATTGTGATCCTTTCGGGCGTCATGCCGGATCCCATCAATGTCGGTTACGAATCTATGGATGATGAAATCGTAGTCGCAGCCAACGGCCAACCCGTGCGCAACCTGCGTCATCTGGCCGCAATCGCCGATCAGGATGGCGGCCTCGAAACGGTCGAATTTGTCGGTTGGCGGGGTGTTCCCATCAGCCTCGACAAAGCAAACCTGCGCGCCGCCAACCGCCGCATCAGACGCAACTACCGCATCCAGGAACTGCGCCGCATCGAACAGTCGCCACCCTGGCTAGTGGAAGACTGAGTCCGTCCAACATAGCGTCAAATATTGAGCATGTCTCATGACACTCTCACTCTGACTCCCCACGCCGAAACAGCAAACCATCTCCTGTTAAGCCCCGGGACGGTAGTTGATGAAGTTTTTCGCATCACCCGGCTGCTCGGCAGAGGCGGCATGGGGGCTGTTTATCTGGCCGAGGAAATCACCCTCAAACGCAACTGTGCCCTCAAGGTGATTCCTCTGCCCTCCGGATCGGCGGCTCGGTCTATCCTGACGGAGCGGTTTGTGCGCGAAGCACGGCTGATGGCCGGCATTGATCATGCTGCCGTTGTACGTGTTCTGCATTATGGAACGGACAAAGCAACCGGCCTGCCATACTACACGATGCCGGCTTATATCCTTGCTTCCGCCGAGATTGAGCACGTTTGCCGCAAGGTGTTTTTCTGCACGCCTCCCATCACCTCGGACAACAAAGGTCAACTGCCGCGCCCGCTGACACTTGCCAACCTGCTCGAAGGACACCGTACGCTGCCAGAGATGGTAGTTGCCAGGCTTGGCCTGGAGCTGCTGGCAGCTCTGACGGCCCTGCATAGCCAAAAACCTCCTGTTATCCACCGCGATATCAAGCCCTCCAACCTGCTGATCAATGCCGAAGGGCAGGTTCTGCTCTCGGACTTCGGCATCGCCAAAACTGCCACACCCCAAGCCGAAGACCAGACTCTGACTCTGACCGGCATCATTCCCGGCACACCGCAATTTTGCTCTCCCGAACAGCTCGCTGGCCAGCCGCTCACCATTACCAGCGATTACTACAACTTCGGCCTCGTGCTCTTTCGTGCTCTGACCGGCGGCCTGCCCTCGGCCGACTTTCCGGAACTGCCAACCGAAGCCCGACAGCAACTGGCGCCCCAATGGAACGAACTCTTACCGGAATTGTTGAAGCAGAAGCCCCGGCAACGGCTCGTGTGTCCGGACAGAATCAGAGCTTTGCTGAGCAAAATCGAACGCAGGACTGCAAAAAAGAGCAGCCTGTTCCGACAGCCGAAATTTTTGCTTCGACTCAGTACTATACTGCTCGCTCTCGTCGGAATTGGATCGGGAGTTTATTTTCTGCAAGATCGGAAACAGAAAAAACCATCCGGCAAAATCAGTCTGCCTACAGCCGCACCTGTGATCAGACAACCGTTTGTCTGGCTTGATGAGCAAGGGACTGAGCAAAGTGAAATGCTGGAAAGCTTCGGTACTGTTGCCATCAGCAATTCAGGCATTGAGGTCAGACAGCTCGAGCCAGGGCAAAGCTCTGAACTTGCCCTGAATTCACTGGATCAGACAATTGCCTTCTACAGAAGGAGTCTGGAGAAAAGCGGCAAGCTGCCGCAGCCGGAAAAGAACAAAAAAGGTGAGCTGATTTATCGCATTAAGGACGGCGCAGCGATTTCGCTGCTCGATTGCGATTTTCCTGCCAACTCCCGGCTGCTGCTCGATGGCGGCACGCTCTTTTTCGCCCCGCCCGAG
>CAZMGQ010000293.1:0-3533 GCA_964565855.1 uncultured Lentisphaerales bacterium
TTGCCATGGCCCCGGCGGCCATCGTGATACCCAGCAGGAGCGAGATCACCACCTCTTTGCGTAACAGGCCGAACCAGTCGCGCATGCGGACATCGCCGACGGCCAGGGCCCGCACCATCAGGGTCGAGGCTTGCGAGCCGGCATTGCCGCCGGAGTCGATCAGCAGCGGCAGAAAAGTGACCAGCACCGAGAGTATGGCCGTATCCTTGATCACATTCTGGAAATGTTCGATCCCGGCACCTGAGAAAACATTGACAAAAACGAGGGCCAGCAGCCAGGGAATCCGGGCGCGGTACATCAGGCCGAGGCCGGCCTCCTTGAGGTTAACATCGGACAGTTCCGTACCACCGATCTTGTGGAAGTCTTCGGTCGCCTCGGCTTCCTGGACGTCGATGATATCGTCAACCGTGACGATACCGGCCAGACGCTGATTCTCATCGATTACCGGCAAAGCCAGCAGGTCGTATCGCTCGATCTGGTGGGCGGCAGTCATCTGGTCGCCGTTGGCGACGGCATAGATCACCTCGCGGTACATGATGTCGCTCACCAGCTCGGAGGGTTTGGCGAGGATCAGGTCTTTGAGTGAGACAAACCCGATCAGCCTGTGCTGGGCATCGACGACATAGATATAGTAAATGGTTTCGCGGCTGGGGGCCTGGAGGCGAATCTGGTCGAGCGACTGTCTGACCGTCATCTCAGGCCGCAGCATGGCATAGTCGGAACTCATGATGGCACCGACAGTGCCCTCGGGGTAGCTTGCCAGATTGCGGATATCCTCTCGTTCGGCGCGGGCGACAAGAGGCAGGATCTGTTCGGCAATCTTGGGATCGAGCTGGTTGACGAGGTCGGCCCGGTCGTCATGCGGCAGTTCTTCCAACATGCGGGCCATGGCGTGGCGGTTGGCATCGCTGGCCAGCTCGACCTGCCGCTCAAGCTCGAAATGCGAAAAGACTTCCGCCGCCTGGGCCGTGGGGAAAAGGGCAAACAGCCGCCAGATATCTTCGTCCTTGAGGGCCGCGACAAAGTTGGCCATCTCTGCGGGGTGCAGTGCATCGGCCACTTCCTGCAACTTGGATTTGTCGGCGGCTTCGATCAGTTCCAGCAGTTCGGGTACTAAAATAGGGTTGCTCATGGTAGCCTCTCACCGCGCCGGCGCGGAAACAAAGGGGGAGTGTTACAGAAAAAAGCCGCTTCGGGCTAGAAATTTTGCTCAGCGTTCCGGTGGTTCCGTCGCAAAAGTACGGTCGAAATGTGCCAGCACCTGCCGGACATAGTGTCGTTTGCGTCTGTAGTCCTGCGGGAAAAATGCCCCCTTGAAGCCCGCCACCACCAGTTGGCGCAGGGTGGAGACATCCAGCTTCAGCGCCTCGACCACCTTGAACAGCTCGTCCGTCACGGTAGTGTTGGAGACGAGACGGTTGTCGGTACAGATCGCGACAGAGAGACGGTGGGCGATCATTTCGCGCAGGGGATGCTCGGCCAGGGACCTGATCTTGGGCAGGGTCTGGAGGTTGCTGGTGGGACAGACTTCGAGCGTCATGCGGGTGCGGGCAATATACTCGGAGAGGCGTTCGCAGAAAAGGGGCCGATCTGTAATGTCGGCGTCCTGAATCATATCCGCCGCAAAGAGGTTCGTGCCGTGACCGATGCGGGTGGCCCCACATTCGAAGATGGCATCGTAAATCGATTCCGGCCCATAAGCTTCGCCAGCATGTACTGTGACTCCGACAAAGTTGCGGCGACAGTGCAGATAGGCATCGCGGTGATATTTGGCGGGATGCCCCGCTTCGGCACCGGCAATATCAAAACCCACGATGGGGAGGCCCTCCTCGTCACGCAGCCTGGTTATGACCCGTGCCAACTCGTAAGAGGCATAGCTCACGACTGATTTGGAGGGCGTCGAAGGCAGAGCCTCGAGCAGACGGTCGTAATATTTGGCCATGCCGGGGCCAAAGGTGCGCATGGCACAACAGATAATGCCGTATTCGAAGGGCAGTTCCGTGCCGTCAACAACAGCCGGGGCACTATTGGCTGTGCGGGCGGCCCGTTCGAGCCCGCGGGACACAGCGCTGAGCACCCACCCCATGTCTTTGCTGTTGGCAGCATGGAGCTGCGGGGCAAAGCGGACTTCGAGGTAGCGGACATTTTCGGCGATACAGTCCTCGGCCAGCTCGAAGGCGATTCTTTCGAGCGACTCGCGGTCCTGCATGACGGCACAGGTGTAGGCAAAGCCCCGTAGATATTCGGGCAGATTGGCATACTGTGATTTGAAGACCAGTTCGCGCAACCCCTCTTCACTGTAGGAGGGCAACCCCACCATCTGCTGCTGCGCCAGCTCGATCAGGGTTTCTATCCGCAGGGAGCCGTCGAGGTGGACATGCAGATCGCTCTTGGGGATCTGGTACAATTGCTGACGTGTAATTCGCATGAGTTGAGTCTAACACGTAGCAACAGCATGGTTCAAGAAGGCGATTGCAACGCCTGATACACCCTCTGTTTTGTCAGATTATGTCTCCCTGCCTTCCTTACAGTCTTCTTTGTTGGCAAAATTGCTCCCGGTCGGCTAAACTTATGGCAAACACAGGCCGTTTCACTCGGGTCAACTTAACATGCAACAAGAAATTTCCAGAAGTCCGATCGGACCGACTCTGTCGCGCTTCAGCCTCGCACTGCTGCATCTGGCAGCGGTGGTCGTTATCATTGCCGGGCTCAAGGTAGCCGCGCCGCTTGTCACACAATTTCTCCTGATCGCCTTTATCTCAATCATCGTCACCCCGGCATACTTTCAGCTCGTGCGCTGGCGTCTGCCCTCCTGGCTGGCTCTCTCTCTGCTGATCAGTGCCCTGATCGTGGCCATCCTCTACGGAGTGACTTCTCTCACAAAAGCCCTGACCCAACTGGCTCAGCAACTGCCGGATTACCATCGCGACCTGCTGGCCGAAATCCGCCATCTCGAAGGCTGGTTCAAGCAGCGCAATATCGAACTGCCCCCCAATCTCTTTGCCGAAATCGCCCAGACCAACCTGCGTTCCTGGGGCGGCTGGCTGGCCTCTTCCGCCGGCAGTCTGCTCGGCAACGCCGCCATCATCCTCCTGATCGTCATTTTCGTCCTCTGCGAAGCCGCCACCCTGCCACGCCGCCTGCGCGAATCGAGCTGGATGACGCCCGAAATCTACCAGTGGCTGGAACATGTGGTTGTCGATGTCCGCCATTATATGGGCATCAAAACCGTCATCAGCATGGCCACCGGCATCGCCATCTATATCGGCCTGCTGCTGCTCAATATCGATGCCCCCCTGCTGCTGGGTCTGCTGGCCTTCCTGCTCAACTACGTTCCCACCGTCGGCTCAATTGTTGCAGGCTTTCCGAGTGTCCTGATCGCCCTCATCCAGCATGGCGTCCAGCGTGCTTTTATCGTACTGCTGCTCTACCTGATCGTCAATCAGCTCATCGGCAGCATCTGGGAACCACGAATCATGGGCAAGGGCTTCGGCGTCTCGCCGGTCGTGATCCTGCTTTCACTGCTTTTCTGG
>CAZMGQ010000294.1:0-3523 GCA_964565855.1 uncultured Lentisphaerales bacterium
CCTATCAGCGGCGCCGTGCGGCGCGGGCGCGCCGCGTGGTGGAGGCGGCCGGGGACAAACCGATTTTGTTTTTTCCGGCCCGGTTCGACCACTGGAGCGTGCAGGGCGGCGACGGCTATGCCGCCCATATCGGCGGCGCGGATGGAATCTCCACCGAAGCCCAGGGCGAGTGGTGGGGAGCCGAAGCCGGTGGCACGGTGCCACATGCGCTTATCGCCTCGCTGGGGGGCGATACCGTTCGGGCCGTGACGCTCTTCAACGAGACTTATCCCGATGTTAATCTCGTAGCACTGGTCGATTTTGACAATGACTGCATCGGCACCGCCCTCGAATGTGCCCGTGCGCTGCAGGGCAAGCTCTGGGGTGTGCGGCTGGATACTTCGGAGAGTCTGGTCGATAGTTCGATCATCCCGCTGATGGGTACCTTCAAGCCCAATGGAGTCTGTCCCGAGCTGGTCTTCCTGATGCGTGAGGCTCTCGATCGTGAAGGCTTCGAAGATGTCAGAATAGTCGTTACGGGTGGCTTCAATCCGGAGAAAATCGCCCGTTTTGAAAAGCTCGGAGCCCCCGTCGACTCGTATGGCGTTGGCTCTTCTCTGCTGCACGGGGCCTTCAACTATACCGGCGACATCGTGCGCCTGGGCGACCGGGCCTGTGCCAAGGTAGGCCGCACCTATCGCGAAAATCCGCGTCTGGCCGAAGTTAAGCTGTTGTGTCCGGAAACCGTGGGGTAGGGAGGATGCGACACTGAGGGCGAGGTGGCGGTCGGTCCTATTTTTTGCTCCTTACTGTGTCACAGGCATTCCTGCCTGTGGTCTGCCATCTCCTGAAACAGGCAGGATGCCTATTATACAATTTTCGGTGTTTTTGTTGCGCTAAATACGATTGACAAAACATCTTCCAAATGCTAGCCTTTCTGCGGCTTTGGTCTTCGGCTTATTAAAGGTGGCTGATTTCTGAATGAGGAGGTTCGGTATGAGAGGCTCCAGACAAGGCTTGCAGGCTGGTCGCCGGGGCTTTACGCTGGTCGAGGTAGTTGTGGCCTCGGTTTTGATTGTGCTCATGTTCGCCGCTGTGTTCGGGGTTGTCTCGGCCGGACGGCGCAGCGAGAGCATGGCTTCAAATTACCAGGCGGCGATGCACATCGCCAGGGCTACCATGGAAGATTTGCGCCAGCACAGCTTCGGTTCGAACGAACTCAAGCTCGGTACCACCAAGCTGCCGCGCAATCGCGGCTCCTACGTTGTCTCCGCCACCGATGATCCCAACACCCGGGACATCACGGTCAATATCGACTGGGTCGAGTACAACGGCGAGATCCAGACCGTGTCGCTGACAACATCCTTCACCAAGAGTTTGCACAAATGAAGAAGCGATTTGCCAAAAATGTGCGTCTGACGCGCGGGGGTTTTACGCTGACCGAAGTGATGGTCGGCGCTTCGCTGGCTGTTCTGATTCTGGGTGGGGCGATCTCGATTTATGTGGCTGTGATGCGTTCCTGGCGTGAAATCGAGTGTCGCAGCCAGGCTGCACGTGCCGCCAACAGCATCCTCAGCCAGATGGTTTACGGCGTGGGCAAAAATTATGGCCTGCGGGCGGCATCCGAGTTTTCCGTAACAACCAACCGTCACGGCTGGCGCCTGAGCTACCTGTCGGGTGATCTGCCAGCCGTATCCAATGCTTTTGTTTACAGTGCCAATGACGGCACAATCGATTTCGAACCGGCAGGGATCGAAATCGCTCACGGTGTGACCTATGCGGCCGCTGTCGCTACTGCACAGAGAGTCTGTGTGACAGTGCGTGTCGAAAGGGTTGCCGGACGGGTTGAAGCCCAAAGTGAGGTGGGAACATGCGTACAAAAACGAAACAACTGATGACATATCCTCCGGCCGGGGATTTCAGACCGGCCCGCCGCCGCCGGAACTCAGCCGGCGTGGCGCTGTTGGTCGTAATCATATTTATCGTGCTTGGAACGATGGTGACGGCCATGATTTCCTTTGCCACCGGCACCCGCCTGCGCCAGGCCAGGCTGCAGGGGTATGCCGAACAGGCTTTCTATCTCGCCGAAGGCGGGGCCGAAAGAGCCGCCTCGATGGTGGCCAAAGGGCAAGTCTGGACGACGACTCTCACAGGCGATCTCGGGGCCGGCAGCTACGATACCCTGCTGAAGGTGACGCCTGTCGGGGGCGGTGAATCACAGATCGACATCGTTTCCACCGGCACCGTCAATGGTGTCAGCCGCGGCATCACCATGCGTGGGGTGCGCCGTATAAGCTGGGCACGCTATGCCCTCTGGTATGATCAGGAGATTGTCAAGCTCTGGATCTCCGTTAACGAGAAATTCAATGGCCCGGTCTATTCTAAGCCGCAATTGCACTTCCATGCCCCTACCAGTGGGCAAACGGGGCAGGCACGGTTTTACGACCTGGTCCGCAGTGCCGCCAGCTCCATTGAAACCCAGAAGGGTGCCGAACCGATATTTGATCGTGGCAAGCGACTCAATGCCGATATCGAAGACATCTCTGTCATCAACTTTAACGAACTCAAACGCGATGCCTCTCTCGAACTCGAGGGACATACGACAATCGAGCTGTCCGGCAAAAAAATGTACATCACCAACGAACGCAAAAAGGATGGATATTACAGTTGGAACAGGAAG
This sequence comes from uncultured Lentisphaerales bacterium, assembly GCA_964565855.1. GTDB lineage: Bacteria > Verrucomicrobiota > Kiritimatiellia > RFP12 > JAZUKQ01 > CAZMGQ01. Next base: position 2,660 of record CAZMGQ010000294.1, read on the forward strand.
GAAATGGCCATTCCCGAAGACGGCATGATCTACATCAAAACCTCACGCTCCGGCACCACCACCACCCGGGCGGGGAAAATTTTCGTTGCCGGCAAAAACGGTCTGGATGGAAGATTGACGCTCGTCGCCGAGGACGATATAGAGATTAGCGATCATCTGATATACAAAAGGAACCCCCAGAGATACCCCGATTCCGAAGACGCCCTCGGCCTGATCGCCAAAAATCACGTTAGGGTCGGTACCGGCGCTCCCAACAATCTCAATATCTATGCCCACATCATCTGCCAGACGGGCGGCTTCGGTGTGATCAACTATAACTATGGCAAAGGACGGGGCTTCCTGAATGTTTATGGAGGCATTGTCAATAAAGTACGCAATGCGGTTGGATTGGTCGGCTCGAGCGGGTATGACAAAAACTATATGTTCGACCCGCGTTTTGCCCGAAAGCCCCCGCCTCACTATCCGACTGTGGCCGATGAACTGGAGTGGATCCAATGGGAAGGCTGATTGTCCTCTGTTGTGCCGTGCTGCTGCTGCTTCAGGCCGGCTGTTCGTGCGGCAGCAAGCCGCAATATCAGCAGCCCGGCGGCTGGCCGCCGCCACCACCACCGGGTCCAACCGTCAGCGAGGATGATCTCGAAACCGATGAGCCGGTCGCAGTGGCAGCAGTGCTGGAACCTGGAGCGGAGACGGCCGAAGTTGTTGACGAACGGCTGATCGGCCACATGCTGCAGCAACAGGCGCGGGATCTGCGCCGCTTCGCCGAGGGAAACCCCGATGATCCCTTCGCTCTCGACGAAGAGTCGCTCAAGCGCTTCGAAAGCGAGGATGCGCCCTTTATCCAGTAGTCTGAGATAATAGTAG
>CAZMGQ010000295.1:0-3520 GCA_964565855.1 uncultured Lentisphaerales bacterium
TGTTGAAACCGATCGCCAAATGGTAAACGCGGATGTGTCATCGGTAAGAGAGGTAGGGAGGTGTATGGAGTGCAGGCAGGGGTAGCGGACTAGCGAGGATAAACCGTGCATTGCGAAAAAGCTTTATTGCCGTGCTTCGTTTTCCTATGATGACACGCAGATGGCTGGTGTGATTGAGGATCATTTATCTGCGAGGAGAGTAATGAAAAAGACTACAGTCGCTGCGCTCATTATCATAATAAGCGTGGTTCTTAAGGTTATCCTTAATTCACCCGTCAGGTGGGGGACTGCCCGGGAACCGGGTATCGAGTGGGATGATCTCAACGATGAAGTGATGAGCCTTTATCAAGCCGGGCAATACGAACGGGGGGTAGTGCTAGGGGAAGCGGTTTTGAGTATTACAGAGAAGGTTTTTGGATCCAATGATGCCCATGTAGCTACGAGTCTGCACAATCTGGCTTCGTTTTACACAGAGCAAGGCGAGTATGCCAAAGCTGAGCCGCTCTACAAGCGAGCGCTCGGCATAAAAGAAAAAACCCTGAGCCCGCATCATCCTGATATAGCCGTGAGTCTCAACAATCTGGCCTGGCTTCACCAAGAACAAGGCGAGCTTGCCAAGGCCGAGACACTCCACGAGAGAGCGATTAGCATCAAGGAAAAATCTCTCGGTCCTAACCATCCTGATCTTGCCACGAGTCTCAATAATCTGGCTGGAATCTATAGAATCCAGGGTGACTATGCCAGGGCCGAGCCACTCTACGAACGGGCACTCAGTCTAAAAGAAAAAGCTCTGGGCTCAAACCATCCCGATGTGGCCAGATTCCTGAGCAATCTGGCTCTGACTTATAGGGATCAGAGTGACTATGCCAGAGCCGAGCCGCTCTACGAGAGATCGCTCAGTATAAGAGAAAAATCCCTGGGCCCGAATCATCACTCTGTGGCCAAGACCCTTGAAATCCTTGCCGCCATATATCGGGAGACAGACAGGGTAGCCGAAGCAGAAAAGCTGGAGGAACGGGTAAAGGCTATCCGGGCGGAGGAATGACCAGCAGGCACCTCCTGCCCCGGGACGACGTGACAGTCGTCCCCCCCCGGCTGCGGCGCTTTGCGGCGAAAGCACCCTATCTCTGGCGAGTGTTTTTAGATGGTTTTTTGGCGGCTCGTGGGGACACTCGTCCTTCCTCTCCACTGCACAATCTTCCCACAGGCACTGCCCAGATCGCCGGTTCGCACAGAAGCTCCAGCCTTCGTCCCTGATACGCCACCATGCCGCCCAGCCAGCGCTTGCCCGCAGCCTCTGCCACCTGCCGTAACCCTGCCGCATCACCCTGATCAACCCGCAGCCCGGACTTTATCTCGATCCCGTACAATCCCCTCTTCGACTCCAACAGCAGGTCTACCTCCAAGCCTGATCTGGTACGGTAATAAAAGAGTTTTAAGTCAGCGCCACTACCCCTTGCCCACTTGTTGAGTTCGGCCACCACAAAGGTCTCCAGCAAGCTGCCCGATACGCCACCGGACTGACCGGTTAGCTGGCGCAACAGACCCACATCTCCCCAATAAACTTTGGGTGTCTTGACCACCTGGCTGGTAAGGTTTGTGTGATAAGGCTGCAAGAGAAAGGCCTGATACGACAAGCGCAGATACTCCAGATAACGTCGCGCCGTCTCGCTGCTGAAGCCACTCTCTTTGGCAAGTTCGGAATAGACCAGCATACAGCCGGAGCGCAAAGCTGCCAAACGCTGGAATTTCTTGAAGGGTAGCAGATCGGTCAAACGCGCCAGGTCTCCCAAATCGCGCTCCAGGTAAGTGATCTCGTAGGAGCGCATCCACTCCTCGCGCTCACTCCCCTCCAAACGCAGCAATTCGGGCATGCCGCCCCACCTCAGCATATACTGCAACAGATCGGCCAGAGCTTGCTCCCGCTCTGGTGCCAGCAGCAGCGGCAGTTCCTGCAATACCCCACTCAACTGCCTGCCCTCAGCCATAGCCCTGTAAATTGGCGGCACGGGTGCGCTGCCCAGAATGGTTGCCGCAAGCTCGCATAACATCAGCGGCCAAAGTTCATAGACAAAAGCCCGTCCTGCCAGAGATTCACGCACCTGCGAGAGCAGCAGCAGTTGCGCCGAGCCGGTCAACACCGAAAAATCGAGAGCACCTTCATCAAAGGCATATTTGACCTTCTCAAACACCGCACTCTCTTTCTGCGCCTCGTCGATAACGGCCTCCCCCACATCACGCGCCCAGTGGAAAGCCGAAACCTCCCGCACCCATTCCCGATTCTCAAGCGCATCCAGATTCAAATAGCGTAGCTCTGGATAGAGCGTGCGACAGAGCGTTGTTTTTCCAGTCTGACGTGCCCCGGTCAGAATCACCAGACGTCGCCTCGTACTCTGCGGCAAACGGCTTGCAAGCAGTCGATCAACTGTAATATCCCACTTCATGAGTGTGAATATACTGTAATTTCACACATCAGGTCAAACATTTTGTCTGTCTCGGGGAAAAACCGTAATCTCGCAAATCAATTGCCAGATTACGGAGCGTGGCAGAGTTCCGACTCTGCCACATCGTTGTCGCTATCGTAATCGGTATCGTTATCGAATCGCATGATTTTGAAATTTTTCGAGTATGATCACGATTGCGATTACGACCACGATTACGTGTGTTCAGTCCCATTCGAGGAGGCGACGTTCGCCTTCGAGGCTGCGCAGTTGGGTCGCATCCTGGGTCATTTCCAGGCAGCCGAGATACTTGCCTTCGGGGTTGCGGATGGCGTAGTAGCTGATGACCAGAAAACGCCCCTGAATCGTCAGCCAGAACTGCGCCTGATCGCGCGTGCCTTCGCGGAATGAGTTCAGAATTTTTTCGACAATATGCACGCTCTTGTGCGGGTGACAGTTCTGCACCGAGCGTCCGATCACTTCGGGACTGCGCGGGAAGATGCGGTTGGCATGATTGCTGTAGAAGCGCACCCGGTCCTGATCATCGACAAAGGACATCTCGACCGGCAGCGTCGTCAGGATCGCCGCCAACTGCTCCTGAGTCAGTGAACCCATGTTGAGGGGAATCTCGCCGGGGGCAGAGTCGGGACTCTGCCACGCCCGCTGCGCGTCCGCTTCAACCGCTCCGGCTGGTTGCCAGGCATCGCCGGGGGTGACAAAGGCATAGCCGATTTCGTCGTCGCCGCGACGCATGCGTGCCCAATCCTGTTCGCTCAGCATCGTCATGGCGGTCGGGAAGAGGATTTTCTCCTCTTTGTAAATCATTTCGGAAATCTGCCGCGCCAGCTCCAGTCCTTCGTCGTTGAGGCGCTCCAGCTCGCCGGCCTCGATCGCCGCACGCAGTTTGCGGAAACTCTGACGGATTTCGTCGTGAATCGACCACATCACTTTGGAGGGACCGGTGAAACCGTGATGTTCGAGCGCCGGGAAGAGCTGGTTTTCCTTGCGCGTATAGTGGACTTCGAGATGGGAGAGGTTGTCCAGCGCCGCCAGGGCTTCGGCTGTTGTGGGTTTGTTCT
>CAZMGQ010000296.1:0-3513 GCA_964565855.1 uncultured Lentisphaerales bacterium
GACCGCGCCTACCTGCTTTACGAAGGCAAAGTTCTCTGCGAGGGAACCAGCGACGATTTGATTAACGATCCCGTTGTCCGGGAACGTTATCTGGGACAGGAATTCCGAATGTAAAGGAGTAATATCATGCCTATAGAAGTTACTGTTCGTCATGTTGATATCAGCGGCCGTCTGGTCGAAATTGCACGCGACAAAGCCGGGAAACTGCAGGAGGAGTTCGCTCCGGTCGAGTTTGTCCGGGTTGTGCTCAACAAGGATGGGCCGTTCTGTACGTCAGAAGTTTCGGTACAGGGTGGACGCCACATGAATGCCGAGAGCAAACATCGCGATGCCGACATGATGGTTGCCATCAATACGTCGATCGAAAAAGCACAGACGCAGTTGCGCCGGCAGATGAAAAAACTGCACGAAATCCGCTAAGCGGAGTCTGCAACTGTCGAAGGCGGGCGGCGCAACCGGTCGATCCGGATTGTTGCGGAGCCGCCCGCTACACAATTATAGAAGAGGTTACAAGGTGTTGTTTACCAGAGAAATAGAGTTGATTAACAAATACGGAATGCATGTGCGTCCCGCCGGTGCCATGGCAAAACTGTGCCAGAGTTTTGACTCGGAAATAACGGTTGAAAAAGAAGGACGCGCAGTTTCCGGCAAGAGTGTGCTGGGTCTGATGACACTGGAGGCTCCCTGCGGTACGGTGCTCAAGATCACGGCTGAAGGCGAAGACGCTGAAGAGGCTTTGGATGCGATCGCGGAACTCATCAATAATCGCTTTGGAATCGTGGATGAATGACAAGCCACAGTCCATGACGGCTTTCAGCCACACTATCGCACTCGACGGCGACTGGGAACTACGCCAGTTGCCGGGCGGTGCCGCCAGCTACCCGGCCAGCGTGCCGGGTTGTGTGCATCTGGACCTGCTGGCTGCCGACGCCATACCGGATCCATTTTACCGCGACAACGAAAAACAACTGATGTGGATCGGCGAAAGCGACTGGCTCTACAGCCGTTCTTTCGAGATCGATTCCTCGTTGTTTGAGTTCGACCGGATCGAACTCGAGTGTGAAGGCCTCGACACCCTGGCGACGGTGCGGGTCAACGGTCAGGTAGTCCTGCAGACCGACAATATGTATCGACAGTGGTCGGCCGATCTGCGCAATGTTTTGCAGTCGGGCGCAAACACGATTGAGGTCGAGTTTGCCTCGGCCGTCCGCTATATCACTGCCCGGTATGCCGAACATCCCATACGCGACGGCGGTGGGAGTACCCGTCTGCCGGGCAACAGTTGGATCCGCAAGCAACCCTGCAACTTCGGCTGGGACTGGGGCCCCATCTGTGTCACAGCCGGCATCTGGCGGCCGATCCGCATCCGTGCCTGGAACAGTGCCCGTATCGCCACCGTTGCCATCACGCAGCAGCATCAGGATGGCAAGGTACAGCTCGTCACCCGGACCACACTCACCGATCACAGTGATCCAGCCGACCTTTCGCTCGCCCTTTCACTCTCACTCTACGGCAGCGAAGTCGCCACCGCTACCGGCACGCTGGAAGATGGCGCAGGTGAGCTTTCTATCACGGTCGATAACCCCCGCCTCTGGTGGCCCAATGGGCTCGGCGACCAACCGCTTTATGACCTCACGGTAAACCTCCTCTCTACGAATGGACTAGTGATCGACAGTTGGCAGAAGCGTATCGGATTGCGGACGCTCGAACTTGTCCAGGAGCCGGATGAGTGGGGACATAGTTTCCATTTTCGCTGCAATGGAACCGATTTCTTCGCCAAGGGCGCCAACTGGATCCCGAACGATGTCTTCCAGCCGCGCCTGACAAGGGAGGACTATGCCGACCGGCTGATCAGCGCCACTCAGGCCCACATGAATATGATTCGGGTCTGGGGCGGGGGTCTCTATGAGGACGCCGCCTTTTACGAACTCTGCGACGAGCTGGGACTCTGTGTCTGGCAGGATTTCATGTTTGCCTGTTCGGCTTATCCGGCCTTCGATGCCGACTTCATGCAGAACGTCCGGGCCGAAGTAGCCGACAATGTCACCCGCCTGCGTCACCATGCCTGTCTGGCTATCTGGTGCGGCAACAACGAACTCGAACAACTGAGCTACGTCGGCGAAGACAGCTCGCAACAGATGTCGCGTGCCGATTACAGTGCGCTTTTCGATGAGCTGATTCCCTCCGTCCTGCAACAGCTCGACCCGCAGCACCCCTACGTGCCCAGCAGCGAACATACCCCGCCGCAATTCGGCGACCGCTGGGGCAACTCCGGCGATTCTGCCTGTGGCGATGCCCACCTCTGGCAGGTCTGGCATGGTCGCCAGCCTTTCGAGTGGTACCGGAAGTCCTTCCACCGCTTCTGCAGTGAGTTCGGCTTCCAGAGCTTTCCGGAGCCCCGAAGCATCGCCAGCTTTACTCTGCCCGAAGAGCGTAATGTCACCAGCTACGTCATGGAGCTTCATCAGCGCAGCGGCAGCGGCAATCGGCTGATCATCGACTACATGCTGAGCTGGTATCGTCTGCCGAACGGCTTCGAAAACACTGTCTGGTTGAGCCAGATCCAGCAGGGCCTCGCCATCAAATACGCCGTCGAACACTGGCGCCGCCAGCGTCCCCGCTGTATGGGTGCCCTCTACTGGCAGCTCAACGACTGCTGGCCTGTCGCCAGTTGGTCGTCGCTCGACAGCTTCGGTCGCTGGAAGGCACTGCACTATATGGCACGCGAGTTTTTTGCTCCTCTGCTGGTCTCGGGTGTCGAGGATAACGAGTCGGGAGCGGTGGAGGTTTTTGTTGCGAGCGATCTCAGCGAAACCTGTGCGGCCACACTCCGCTGGCAGGTCACACGTATCGACGGCACGCCGCTCGACCAGGGCGAACAGCCGCTCGAACTGTCGCCCCATGCTTCCCGCAGTGTCGCCACGATCAAGTGTCGTTCCTTTATCGAACAGTTCACCGAGCGTGACCTGCTGGTCTGGCTGACGCTCGAAGATGCTGACGGTACGATCGTCTCGCGCAATCTCGTCAGCTTCTGCCGTCCCAAACACATGACGTTGCTGCCGCCGGATATCGTGGCCGACATCAGCGAAATCAGTTCCGATCCGGCACAGACGGCCTGGCGCGTCACCCTGACCGCTGCCAACCCGGCCCTCTGGGTCTGGCTGGAGCTGAGCGAGACGGATGCCCGCTTCAGTCACAACTTCTTCTGTCTGGAGCCCGACACTCCCTGCGAGATACGGGTTGCGCCCGCCACACGGCTGACCCGCCGTCAGCTCCGCGACCAATTGCGCATCCGCAGCCTGCGCGACACCTATGCCTGAACAAGGGATGTCGCCTGGCAGTTGATGTTTGGAATGGAGGGCGAACCGGTGGTGAGCCGCACGTGTCGCGCCGTAGCCTCAGCGAAGGCGGATGCTGTTGGTGCTGTGTTGTTCGTGTGTTAGCGGGTGTTAGTGCTATGTTGCTCATCGGGGGATGGCGGAGCGGGTCGGAAAGGACGTGGCGTGATATCGG
>CAZMGQ010000297.1:0-3505 GCA_964565855.1 uncultured Lentisphaerales bacterium
GCTTGAAGCTCTGCAAATACCCTCAACGTTCAAAAAACCGCATGACGACGTCGGCGAAGAGGGCGTGGCCGTCGGCTCCGGGATGGTTGATCCAGTTGTGGAGCTGCGAAAAGGGCGGGATGCCCCGACTGGCGAGGTTGAGCCACTCGGCACAGGTATCCGCAACGCCGGCATTGTGACGTTGGGCGACCTCTTTCATGATCGCAACATATTCCGGCCAGCGTTGGGCATCGCCATTGGCGGCGAAAGGGTTGGTCTGCATCGAAGTCAGGATCAGAACCTCCATGCCATCCTGACTCGCCTTGGCAACCAGCTCCTCGAACAGCTTGCTGAACTCTGCCGGCGGCACCCTGGGGCCACCCCGGCCGGGCTTATTGGCGTCGTTGACTCCCAGTTGGATCAGCAGCAGATCGGGTGATTCGGGCAGAACTTTTTCGCCATAAATATCCTTGGCATACGCTACGCCACGTCCACCCTGAAAGGCCTGTATTTCAGTTACTTTTGACTCAGGATAACGTCGACGCAACTGACGCACGACCCGTCCGCGCCAGGTGGTGGAATCGTCGCTCCACCAGCGTCCGGCTTCGGCACCTAGGGTAATGCTGTCGCCCATAAAGGCCACTTTCACCTCTTGCCCGGCTGCCAGTTTGGCACGGGTGGCTGTCACAGCTTCAGGATTGATCGGCGCAACCGGTGCCTCCGGTCGGATCAGATAGATGTCTTCCGGCAGTACTTTCCAGCCGCCGTCACGCCGCCAGGGGGCCACGTAGATGCCCGCCACAGCTTTGCAACCCGCATCCGGCTCGGGCAAACGCGGACAGATCAGTCGCGATTGGCCACGTTTGATAGCCCAGGTGCCGTCAGGCCTCTGCTGCAGCAGATCGAGCCGCTGCAGGGCGACCTGGGCTGAAACCTGCAGCTCGGGCTCGCCGGGAGGACCAAGCCGATCGTCGATAGCGGCAACCTGCGCCCATTCTGTATTGACCAGATAGTCGCGCCCGACCACATATTCTGTGCCCTCACGGACATGGATGACCTTGAGTGTTTCGGGCAGGAGTTGGCGGAAGAGACCGCCGAGGATGATCGAACCATCCTCAGCGTCGTAACGGGGTGTCAGGTTCCAGACACCGCGATGATTGGCAGTGCGTCCAGGCCAGGGATTGTGAGGCAGCCAATTGGCAAAGTGGTTGTCGGGTGCCTCACCGGTCTGACTCAGGAGCTGCAACTCAGGAGCTGCAATTTCGAGCGTCTGGTCCTTAACCATGATCGCCAGAGCCGACGGGTCGCAGGCTTGCACTAACAATCGGCCGGCTGTATCATCGGCACCAAGCTGGCCGGTCAGGCCGACCAGCAGTGCAAGGGCAGGGAACAGCAGAGATCTTACCACGCCGGATCGCCCTCGGGCTCGGGGGGAGTGTCTTCGGCCGTCAGGGCAAAGACTGTCTGTCCATCCCTCACCAGCTTGAGGTCGCTCGGAGTTTTCTCATCGACCGCCAGGTTCCAGTTCCAGGTGGCAGTGTCCTGACCCTGCCGCACCTGCACGGTGGCGCTGGTAGCGGACTGTGGCTCCAGCTTGACGCGTACTTCGCCACGACCACCCCAGGGGGCGAAGACAGTGGCGATACGCAGACGGTCGGCTTTGGCAGTCGCCTTGAGCTGACGCAGGCCCATCGATTTGCCGCGGCTGTCGGCGGGGGAATCGCGGATGACAGATTCCATGGCGTGATCGGCGGCAAACTGGAAGATGCAGCTTGCACCGTCTTTTGAGAGACGGTAGAGGTTGGCATTATCTGTGTCATTTACCTGAGCATCGCCAAGCTGATCCACCTGATAGCCCTGCATGAGCCAGTCGTAGGTGACTTCCTGCGGAGCCTGGAGGTCATCTAGCACCAGCAGGTATTCGCCCTCGACCCAGACAAAGGTACGGCGGAAGCGTTTGAGCGCCGGACGATGGGCATTGCGGCGGGCATCGTTGAGTGCCAGGTAGGATCCCGCAGCTTCACCCTCGGCAACGGCAAATTTGCCCTCCTGTTTCCAGGCTGTAAGATACGACATTCTGGTCATGTCAGTCCGGCCGGTGGCTGGCTGGTTCCACTGACCGCCTTCAGTCCGGCCGGAGGCCTCCTGCCCGATACCATTGACGAGCACGGTATTGTGGTTGGCCGACTTCTTGGAGTAGCTGTAGCCGTCGGTTTCGAGCACAGTCTGCGGACCGACGTTGATGACAAAGCTGTTGGCATCAGGGTCGTCGTGGGCGACGTTGATATACATGAAGTCGTTCTCGTTGCGGAAGCGGTTGAGTGTGTAGCCGCCGAGCGGACTGCTGCGGAACATGGCGGCGATGGCATTATCGCCCCAGTTGTCGCGCAGGATGACCGTGCCCACGTCGGGGAAAACAACCTTGGTAGGGAGGTTTTCGAAGCGGCCGCCCGCGAGTTCGGGATCACGCCAGATAACATCGAACCAGGCGAACTCAAAAGCTCTGGGCGAGACGGCCTGCAGCCGGTCGAGACCGGCCATGATGTCACTTTGTTTGTTGATAGCAGCGGCTTTCCAGTAAAAGTTGTTGTAGCCTCCGAAGCCGCCGCCGTCGCCATAGAGAAAAGCGTCCCGGAAGCCGGGTTTGATGGTCTGGATGCGGAAGTGACCGGCGTTACGCACGAAGGGCAGTTCGAGGAAGCTGGTGCCGAAGCCAAGGTCGCTGGCCTGCAGTGCCAGGAAGAGGTGTGAACCGCCGAAAACCAGATATGAGGGTGATTCGTGGCTGGTGCCGTCGTTGGGCAGCCAGCGGCCGACAAACTCCATCTCGCGCTTGATTTCGCCAAGCAGCCACTGTTCGTGCGGTTCGCCACGGGCGGCGGCTAAAGCACAGAGGATCATCCCGGCATCACGGTGCCAGCGGTGGTTGTTCTGCGGATCGTTCTGCCAGTAGGCTACGGCAGGATTTTTCATCAGATGACCGCCATGGTACATAGCACGGGCATGGTGCCAGAGCTTTTGTCGGAAAGATTCGCGCAGCTCGGGTTCGATTTTATCGTAAACCCAGTCGAAGGTGAGGGCGGCACCGATCATGATGTTGGCGGCACTCATGCCGCTGTCACGCTCGTCGCCCAGTTCCCAGTGGCGCAGCTTGTTGAACTTTTCTATAAAGCCGATCGAGTCTCTGAGAGAGGCTTCGCTGCCTGTCAGCAGGTAGTGCAGCGCAACTGTCGGCATGCGCCAGAAGCCCTGGCACTGGCCGTCGGTTGCATCGCGGAGAAAGGCTGTCCCATCATCCGGACGTGAGGCATTGCGATAGGCGATGACTCTCTTCATCAGAGGTTCGGCAGCGGGAGTTTTCATGTACTCGCGCATCTTTTCGATCTCTTCCTGGCCGAACAGCAGGCGCGGGTGGGCCTGGAGATCCGGGTAGGCCAGCTCAACGGCGACCTCAGCGGCCGGATCGACTTCTGGAACAATTGATGGCGGACCGGCACCGTCTTTGACGGGCGGTCCGAGTTCGACC